>DATHDT010000186.1:0-2873 GCA_035318905.1 Gemmatimonadales bacterium
TTGTTGCTGTTATGCGAGCCGCTGAGCGTGACGTCGAGCCCGACGCCCGATGCCACCTGGGTGCTGACGTTGAACACCGCCTCGATGCCCTGGTTCTGCACCGACCCCAGGTTCTCGAATTGCGCCTGCGGACCGCCCAGCGACAGCGCCAGGCGCCGCTGGATCAACGCGTCCCGCGTCCGCTTGCTGTAGTACGTGAGCTCGAGGTGTGCCGCGTCGCTGAACAGGCCGGCATCGAACCCCAACTCCAGCTCGATCGAACGTTCCGGCTTCAAGTCCGGGTTACCGAAGGACCCGACGATGAGACCTGGCGTGTCGACGTTCCGAATGGAGGCGGTCGCCGCCGTATAGAACCGGGCGGCGTCGGTCGTCCCGGGCTGTTGTCCCGACGCGCCGTAGGCCGCGCGCAGCCGCAGGTTCGAGACGGGGCCCGACCGTGGGAAGAACGGCTCGTCCGAAACCACCCACGAGGCCTGCACCTTCGGGTAATACACGGCGCTGAAGTCGCGCCCGAACGCGCTATTGTCGTCCGTGCGCAGCGCCCCCGTGAGGAAGAGCCGGTCCTTGTAGCCGAACACCTGCTCGATGTACGCGCCGAGCGTCACCGTCTCCGCCGTCTGCTCCCCGGCGTTCCGGATCGCGCCGCCGCTCACCGTCTTGCCGCCGGGCGGGAGAATGCTGCCGCTCGCGGTGTTGCCGAAGTTGAACTCCTTCAGGAACTGCACGCCCGTCGTTGTCTTGGAGCTGAGCGTCGGCGTCAGCGTGTAGTTACCGCTCGCATTAATGTCGACCGTGTACTGATTGATCGAGAACCGGTTGTCGTTCACCTGCCCCTGGCGGTTGGTCGAGAAGTTCGGCCCCTCGCCAAACGCCTGGAAGTTGTGATCGATGCGGTTCGTGTGATCGAGCCCGATCGTCGCGCGGCCCGTGATGTGCGCCGTAGGGCGCCACGTCGCGTTGAAGCTCCCCGTGAACCGGGTGATGCTCTGCTCGGTCAGGATCCCGAAGACCTCGCCGGGCCGCTGGAACCCCCACATGCCCCCGAACGCCCGCGTGCCGGGGTACCCCTTGCCGAACAAGCCGCTCGGCAACACGCCGGTCACGTTGTTGTCGTTCTGCGGCAGCCGGCCGTTGCTCATCACCAGCCCCGTCTTGAGCGACACGTCCACGTTGCGACGCAGCTGCGCCTGCACGTTGGACCGCATGCTCACTTTCTTCACGTCGTTCGGCCGGTATTGATTGTACGGCAACACGTCGGTCACACGCTCCTGCGCCACACGCGAGTACTCGGCGCCCGGCAGACGGATGTGACCCACCTCGTCCTCGTATTCGCCGGATACGAAATACTGTACTTGCTCGCTCCCGCCGGAGACTTGTACACCCGACTGCCCGCGGAACCCCGTCCCGTTGATCGACGTCACCGGGTCCATGAGCACGTTGAAGCTGGTGAGGCTGTCGATCGAGCAGAGACCGCCGGCGGCCGAAATCATCGGGCACTGTACGACCGTGTTCGTGACGGGCTGATGGCCCCAGCTGAAGTAGTTCGTGGGATACTGATTGTTGTCGCGCAGGATCCCGGCTTCGTTGTACACGTTCCAGTTCGTCCGGCCCGAGAGCCCGCGCTTGGTCGTGATGCGGATGACGCCGTTCGCGGCCTGCGTCCCGTACAGGGTCGCCGCCGAGGGCCCCTTCACGATCTCGACCGACTCGATCTCTTCGGGATTGATGTCGTTGATGCGGGAGAACGACTGGCCCCCCGTCCCCACCGTGAGCGAGTTGCTCGTGCTCTCCATCCGCACGCCGTCCACGTAGTAGATCGGCTCGTTCGAGAGCGACAGACTGTTGAGGCCGCGAATCCGGACGCGTGTTCCGGCTCCAACCGTCCCGGCGCTGGGAAGCACTTGTACGTTGGCGGTTTGCGCGGTGAGCAGGTCGCCGAAGTTGGTGACCGGCGACTCCTGTACGCGCCGCGCCGCGTCGATGGTCGTGACGACGTTCGCCACCTCACGGGCGCGCTGCTCGCCGTACCCCGTGACCACGACGGCGTCGAGCGACACGGCGACGGCCTTGAGGCCGAAGTCGAGTGTCTCGATGCCGCCGGCGGTCACGGTCGCGGTGTTCGTCGCGGCGCCGTAGCCGATGAGCGAGGCCTGCACGGTGTAGGCGCCGGCCTTGAGCCCCGCGAGTGTGTAGCGTCCTTCCTGACTCGTCACGGCCGACCGGTTCGTGCCCACCACGGTGATGCGGGCGCCCGCCAGCGGCGCTCCACCCACCCGATCGGTCACTTGCCCGGCGATCGTGCCTTGCTGCGCCTGGGCGGCCGTCGCGGCAACGCCACAGAGACCGAGCAGCAGGCTAATCGTACCACTGGTAAATCGCATAGTCGGATTCCCTCACGCTTGGAGGTGATTCACAACAACGTGAATGCGATAGCGGACAGCGCGAAC
This sequence comes from Gemmatimonadales bacterium, assembly GCA_035318905.1. Taxonomy (GTDB): domain Bacteria; phylum Gemmatimonadota; class Gemmatimonadetes; order Gemmatimonadales; family GWC2-71-9; genus 20CM-2-65-7. The sequence continues at coordinate 2,448 of DATHDT010000186.1, forward strand.
AGCTACCGGCTACATCGGCCGGGGATGATGATGTTGCGCTGAAGGTGAGGAATGCAGCGAACGGAAATTTGGGTCATGCGTCGCCTCCTGACGGAGAAGGGAGTCTCCCTCTATAGTGAAGGCCGTTGCCCGAGGCCGCAAGGTCGGTGTAGAATAGCCTCCATGCTCAATTCTCGTGTCGCTCTGGCCCTCCTCGTCGCCCTGGGCGCCGCGTGTGCGCTCGAACCGGATCAGGTCCTCCCGCCCCTCCCCCCCGGCCGGGCGATCGCCTACGTCAGCCAGGGGATCGCGTTCCGAAACGACATCTTCATACTGAACGCCACCGCCACCGCCGATTCGAACATCACCCTGCACCAGACATACGACTTCTGGCCCTCCTGGTCGCCCGATGGCGGCCAGATCGCCTTCGAGTCGAGTCGCGACGCC
>DATHDT010000187.1:0-11590 GCA_035318905.1 Gemmatimonadales bacterium
CGCAGGGCGCGCTCGGTCTCGGTGAGGGCCTCCTGGAAGTGTTGCAGGTCGTCGCCGAAGCCGAAGCGCAGGAATGACGGCATGCCGAAGTGCTCGCCGGGGACGAGCAGGACGCTGTGTTGCGCCCGGACCTTCTCTACGATCTCGCTGGCCGGAATCGACTGGCGGTAGCGCGCCCAGCAGATCGCGCCCGCCTGCGGCGGGTGCCAGGTGAACGTGTCGCCGAAGCCCTTGAGCCACGCCTCCATCACCGGATAGTTGGCGTTGAGAATGCGGCGTGTGCGGTCGAGCAGCTTCTCGCGCACGCGCGGATCCAGGGCAACGGCTGCCAAATGATCGGTGGCGCCCGAGGGCCCGATCGTCGTGTAGTCGTGGCGCGACCAGATCTCCTGTATCAACGTCGGCGGGGCGACGATCCAGCCGATGCGCAGTCCCGGAAGTCCATACGCCTTCGACAGGCCGTTCACGACGATCACCTTGTCGTAGGCGCCCCAGAACGACTGCGTCGTCTTGCCGTTGCGCTCGGCGCCGGTGTAGACCTCGTCGGCGAGGAGCCAGGCACCCACTTCGCCGCAGCGATCGATGATCACCTTGCGTGACGCGTCGGAGAGGACGTGGCCCGTCGGGTTATGCGGGTTCGTGACCACAACGAGCTTCGTGCCGGGGGCGATCGCGGTGCGGATCTCCTCGGCGTAAGGCTCCCAGCCTTCTTTTTCGTGCAGCTGGAAGGGGCGGACCTGGGCGCCGAAGTTCTGGGCGAGTCCCCAGCTCTGCTGGTAGTTAGGCTGCATCACGGCGACCTTGTCGCCGGGCTCGACCATGCGCCAGCAGCAGATGAAGTTCGCCTCCGCGGATCCGGTGGTGACGAGGATCTGCTCGGGAGAGGCGCCGGGGTACAGGGCGGCGATCCGCTCGCGGAGCAGGTCGGTGCCGTTCGACTGGCTGTAGCCGAGTCGCACGTTGAGGAGCGGCATCGCGGAGGCGCCGGCGAGGCCGAGTAGCTCCTGGATCGTGAGGGGGTGCACGCCCGATTCGGACAGGTTGAATCGGACCCGGTTTTCCCAGGTGCTCTGCCAGCGCTCGAGATCGAACGGAATGAATTTGGTGGGCGTCATGAGTCGTAAAGCTGCGCTAGTTGCGCGGGTTTCTCCAGCCAGTAGTCCGGGGCAAGGTCCTCGAGGTCCGAGCGATTGAACGGTCCCCACAAGACGGCGGCCGTCTTGACGCCCGCTGCGCGTCCGGACTCCATGTCGTGGCGCGAATCCCCGATGAACACCGCCTGGCTGGCGGGGGCGCCGAGCACCTCGAGGGCTTTGAGCACGGGCTCGGCGTGGGGTTTGGGGTGCGTGACGTCGGCGGCGCCAACGACCACCGGGAAGACGTGGTCCAGGCCCAAGAGCTTGAGGCCGCGGATCGCGCCGCCCCGCAGTTTGCTGGTGACGATCCCCAGCCGGACGCCCTTCTCGTGCAGTGCCAGCACCGCTTCGGAGACACCGTCATACGGTTTCGCGAGAATGTCGTGGTGCGTGAGGTTGTACTCGCGATAGGTGGCGACCATCGCGTCGATTTCAGACTTGTCGTCGGTCCACTCGCGGAACTGCACCCAGAGCGGGGTGCCGAGGCCTTTCATCCAGACGTCGTCGGGGGGGACCGGCTCGTTGGCGCGGTGGATGCTCATCGTGTGGCGATACGACCTGAGGATCAGGTCGATCGAATCGAGGAGGGTGCCGTCCAAGTCGAAAAGGAAGGTGTCGAGGGGCACGCGCTGGAATCTACACAGAGTGCAGCGACCAGTTCTATGTCGGCCCCAGCGTCGTCGTCACGCACGGGCGGCAGGCGCGTGTGCCACTCGAGGAGGTCGCGCACCGCCAACGGCTCCGGTCTGGCCAGGATGTCGTCGAGCAACAACTCTTCACCTGCCGTCATTCCCGATGCCAGTCTCGACACCAGCCCGTCGAGCGCGGTGAGTTGCAGGGCGTCGCCGCGTCGCGCCGCGCGGCGTCCCGCCGAAAGCACCCAGGGAATGAGGCGGCGGGCGAGGCGATCCCGGTCTGTGGCCCGCCAGCGGGCGTCCTGCACGGCGGCGAGCCGGTTTCGAACGAGCCCGACCGCCGCTTCCACAGCTTTCCGTAACCTTTCGGGACTGCACGCGACCGGCTCCGCTGTCGCCGCGTAGGCGAGGAGGCGAGTGGCGGCGACGGGATCCGCGCGAGCGACGTCGCCTTCCACCACGATGGCCTCGGCGAGCCGGCCGATCCGCGCGACGAGCACCGTCGCCTCGCGCTCGCCACGGACCGCGGCCCATGTGCCGACGGGCGCCGCATCTCCGGTGCGGCGCGCGAGCTCGCCCAGGCGGTCGCACCAATCGAGCCCCGGCGACTCGACCGCCGCGCCGTGCGTTGTCTCGAGCTGCGCTGACGCCGCGGTCACCTGCGCGCGGATCTTGGCGGCGAGGCGCTCCTCGAGCGCGAGCGCCGCAGCCAGAGGCTCAGGTGGCAGGAAGGTCAGCGTGGAAACAGTCGCGTGGCGGGAGCCGAGCCGGTCGACGCGGCCCACCCGTTGAGCGAGGCGCGCCGGACTCCATGGTACGTCGTAATGCACGACACGCTCCGCGTCCTGGAGATTGAGCCCTTCGCTCAGGAGATCGGTCGCGATGAGCAGGTCCGTCTCCAGCGCCCGCGAGGGCAGCGGCGCTCCCTGTGCCGCGGGTGCGAACGCGCGCAGCACTTCCAGTCGGGTCGCGGCGCCCGCGGCGAACCGGCTCGCTTCCCGCCCGGCTCCGCCGAACACCGCGGCGACGCGACGCGACCCTAATCGGTGCAGCAGATGCCGCACGGTGGCTCGCGCGTCGGCGAAGACGATCGTCTTGCCGGGATGCGTATCGAGGAGGCGCTCGAGTGCGTCCGCTTTGGGGTCGCGCCCATCGGCGGCGAGCGCTCGCAGACGCGCCAACTCCCGCCGGTCCTCTGGCGTGGGTGGGACGGCGCCACCCTCAAGCAGAACGGGAAAGAGCACGAGCTGCACATCAGGAGACTCATTCCGCGGAAAGCAGCGTTGGAACTCGCGGGGCGTCAGCCCGCGACCGTCCGCTGCAGCGCGTTCGGCGAGGTCCAGGTACGCCTCATGACGCGCGACGCTCGCCCGGAACGCGGGCAAGCTCGAGGCGAGGCGGCGCAGCAACATGAGCCGTAGCAGAGGTGCCGCGGGACCACCTGTCCCCAGGCGGCGCACGCCGGTCACGAGCGCCTGCAACACCTCGGTCGGAGCTGTGCCGGCGCGGATCGGCTCGGCATCGCTGCGCCGCGGGAACGACAGCGCGATCGGACCACCGGCGTAGCCAGTGCGCACCCGCGCGCGGGTGCGGGCTACCACGAGCCGTGCCACCGCGGCCGTTACGGCGGTCGCGTCGACGTCGCCGAGAGCGGCGCGTCGGAGTGAAGGCACGCCGATCGCGCCGAGGGCATGGTCGCGCAAGAACAGGCGCAGGAGATGCAAGAGATCGGCCAACCGATTGTGCACCGGCGTTGCGGTAACGAGGAGCACGCGTGACCCAACCACGAGGCGAGCGAGCGCACGATGGCGGTTGGTCTCGGGATTGCGAAAGCGGTGGGCTTCGTCGATAACAAAGAGACGGTAAGGGACGGTAGGGGACGGTAAGGGACGGTAGGAGCTCGTGCTGAGAGACTCGTGTGTTACAATAGGCGCCTGCACGCCGAACCGGTCCAGCAGCGCGCGCCACTGCGAAATGAGCACGGCGGGCACGACAAGACAGAAGGGCTCGTTGCTCGCCAGCGCCACGGCGAGGGCAACGTAGGACTTCCCCAACCCCACCGCATCCGCGAGGAGCGCGCCGCCGTGCCGCCCCAGAATGGCGGTCAGCCGTTCCGCGGCCGGGATTTGGTGCGGCGCGAGCCATGGCGGCCACGCTTCCGGATGCGGCGCTGCTTCCAGCGCCGGCCCGTCGAGCAGCGCGCGCGCCGCGCGGCATGCGACTGCGCGTGGCGGCGCCTCGCCCCCCGGCCGGAGCGCAAGGGTGAGCGGCTCCGGGACCGGGACGAGGTCCTCACTGAGGATCGATCTCAAGGGCCCGGCGATCACGTTGGTCGAGCTCGAAGGCTTCCGCGACGAGGTTGTCGGCGGGTTCACGACGCGCGCCGAGCGTGGCGAGCGCCGCCCAGACCGGGCCTGGGCGCGGGACCGGCAGGGTGCGCACGACGCCGGCGTTGAAGCGATGGAAACCACCGCGTGCGGGATCGGCGACGAGGCGCGCGAGCGCGGTGAGCCACCGCGAATTGAGCAGGGCCGCGAGTGCAACCGCTTCCTGTCCATCAGGTGTCGCGATGCCGTACACGGTGTTCAGGGGAACGATCGCCGCGTCGGGCACTGCCGCCGCGAGCCGGCGGCAGAGATCGGGCCACAGGACCCGATGCCTCGCCTGCGCGAGCCCGGTACGGAAGACTTGCCACGGCGCGCCGGCCCGGTAGTCGGCGCGGCGGCGTAGCCGGTCGAGATGGGGCGCGAGTTGCGCGGCGACATCCGCGGGCAGACGTGCCAAGGGCCGACCGTCCGCGTCGTGAGTCCAGAGCAGGTGAAAGCGCGCGGCGTAGCGCCACGCCCCGAGGTCGCGGCCTCGGACTGCGGGTCGTGTACCCGCGCCGGCGTCGCGCACGAGAAAGACGTCATCCGCACCGGTCTTCACTCCGAGCTGCGGGGTCCAGCGGTCGGCAATGGTTGGGAAGGCGGCGCGGAGGCGTCGTGCCACACGGTCGGCGTCGGGGGCGAGGATCCACGGACCGGTGGCCTGGAGCAGGCGCTGCGGGACTGTCGGGGCCGCGCTCTTGGGACCCAGCGCGGTCGCCGTCGTATCCACGCCTGTAGGGTCGGCGCGGGCCACAACGAGCGCCATTGGGTACACGGCCGCGGCGAAGGATCTCGCGGCGAACTCGGTAAGGGGCGCGGCGCGTTCAACTCTCGTCGTGCGGGCCAGACGTTGGCGCAGCGACTCGCCGTATCCGCTCGACGCGAGCTTGGCGGGGACGAGCAGCCCCACAACGCCCCCAGGACGTACCAGCTCGAGGGCCCGTTCGGTGAACGCCACGGCGAGATCGGGAAGGTGAGCGAACCCCTGCCCTGCCCCGCCGGATCGCCAGCACGAGTAACGGGCCGCCAGGGTCTCGCGCACGACGGCCGGCAGGCGCTCGGCCCGCACCCAGGGCGGATTTCCTGCCACGACGTCGAATCCACCACCCTGCGCCACGTCGCCGAAATGGGACTCGAAGGAAAAAAATGGGACCGCGCCGTCACGATCGAGTTTTCGCGCCGCACCCCGCAGATCGCGCAAGCCCTGACGTGCGCGCCTGAGCCAAACGCGCTCGGCGGGAGCCAGGCCACGGCGGCGTCCGAACAAATCGCGATCCTTAGCCGCGGTCATCAGCTCGCCGATGGTCTCCTCGAGGCGAGCGATCGCCTGTGCGAAGAGTCGGCGCGCGAGCGCCGCTTCCGCGCGTCCCAGCTCGTTCTGAGCGGCGCGCTTCGTTGGGCCCGAGAGGTCAAAGAGCGTCCGCCGTGCCGCCGCGAGGCGGCGGACTTCGGGTCCGCCGATGCGAAGGCCGTGTCCGCCCAGAGACCCGGCGAGCGCGAGGGGGTCGAGTAGCGCATCGCCTTGGCGGACGTGACCGTCGAGATTCGGCAGGGGCGCGACGGTGGCCGCGTCCGAGTCGTCATCGGCGACGAGCGCGAGCCAGAGACGCAACTCAGTGAGCCGGACGGCCGTGGGCGTGAGGTCCACGCCGAAGAGGGAATGGGCGAGCACGTCGCGCTTCACAGCCTGGACTGGCCCTTCACCCGCCGCGCACCGGAGCGCCACGAGCTCGGCCAGCGCGCCGAGCAGGAATGCCCCCGATCCAGCCGCCGGGTCGAGCACGGTGAGGGTGCGCAGGTTCGGAGCGGGGCTCGGGGCGAGGCCTTCGTAGACCCAACGGGACGCGGCGGTCGGGCCGAGGCCCAGGCGGTTCACCAAGGCGGCCTCGAGACCGGCGCGCACGATCTCACGAACGAGAGCGGCCGGCGTGTAGTAGCTGCCGCTGGCGTGACGATCGACCGGGTCCATGACGCCCTCGAACACGCGCCCCAGCATGTCGGGCGCGACGAGCTCGCCCGCGTCGTTCTCGCGCACCGAAAAGTGGAATCGCTCGAACAGGTCGTCGAACGCGTCCCGCCAGTCCGCGTTGGTCCAAATCGCGGGACCATGCTTCCGTTCGAGCGGAGTCGGTTCGAAGAGTCCGCCGTTCAGGAAGGGCACTCGGCCGAGCGCGCGGGCCCCCTGGCCGCGGCTGGCCACAGGCCGGTTCAACACGCCGAAGCAGAGCGGGTGAAGGAAGACGCGGTGGAAGTGCCGGCGCCTGGTCAGGGCGCTCTGCAGCAGCCTGGGCAAGTAACGAGCGTCGCCGTCGAGCCAGCCCTTTGATTGCACGAAATAGAGGAAGAGGACACGCGTCAGAGCGGTGAGCGCCAAGTCATGCCGATCTCTCCGTGCATTCGGCCCGGGCAACCGATCGGTGAGTCGCTCCAGGGTCTGGCGGAACGCGCGGAAGAACCGGGGCGTGACGCCTTCGGTCGCCAACACTTCGCCCACACGGAGACTGAGGGCGAGGGCCGACTCGCCGGCCGCCGGCGCGAGGCGCTCGAGGACGGCCAGGGCGGCGCCGGTCGGGTGGGACAGCAGGACGGTCGTGACGCGAGGGCCGACGGACCCGGCGCACACCAACCGGCGGGGCACGCCGCCTAGCGCGCACGCCAACCCCCGCTCGGCGCCGGCGGCGAGCCGTCGCGCAGCCGCCCGAGCGCCGCGCTCAGGGTCCGCGGCTTCGAGGGCAAAAACACGAAACGCATCGTGACGCGCCACCAGCGCCGCACGCGTGACGCCTGCTGCTTCGGCCGCGTCCTCACCCAGCCAGGGCCCGGGTGGCACGGCTTCCCACGCCGCGTCGTATCCGAGCACGCGAAACAGGTCGCGGAGATCGTCGATCTGCTCGGTGCGGGCAAGAAGTTGCCGCAACACCACGGGCCCCTCGGGCTAAGAGAGACCTAAGGTGGGGCTGGTGGCGTCTGGGTTAGGTACCGAAGGACTGCGAGCTGGTGCGGAACTACGCGGGATGGGGGATGCGAGATGCGGGATGCGTGCAAACCCGACGCATCCCGCATCCCGTATCCCGCATCACGTGGCTTTTCTCAGCCGAATCTCCCCATTCACCGTCGACAGGCTCAACGTCCGCCCTCCCGACCCGATCGTGCCGCGCATCCGGCGCGGGCCGAACCGCCCCGTAATCGTGAGCGGATAGTCCGTCGTCATGTCGCCATTCACGGTCGAAGCGCGGATCTCGGTGTTCAAGACCGACGGCAGGATCAACGTGACGCTGCCGTTCACCGTGCTGAAATCGAGGTCGTTCGTCCAATCGGCGCGGCCCATCTCGACATACACTGAGCCGTTCACCGTCGACGCCTCGGCGAGGCCCGTAGTGGTCACGCGCACGCTGCCGTTCACGGTGCTGGCTTGGACATCGGCCTTGAGCCCCTCGGCCGACATCTCGCCGTTCACCGTCCGGCCGCTGAACTCGACGCCCGCGGGGATCTTCACCTCGAAGTCGACCACGACGTCGTTGTCCTCGTTGCTCGAATGCCAGCTGTCGCCCACTTCGCACCTGTTCTCCTGCCGGGCGCGGCGCGGTGTGGGATACACGGCGCAAATCGTCACGCCGCCGGCATGCTCGATCACCTCGATCTTCACGTCCTCGGCATCGGAGCGGCGCGCATGCTTCGCGGCCGTCACCTCGACCTCGGCCCCCGAGGTAAACACGGCGCGCACGTCGCCGTTGACGCCCTTGACCTCCACGCGCTTGCCGTTGGCGAGGCGGCCGTGCCAACGAAAGTCGGGACTCTGCGCGGCCGCGGGTGCGCCGAAGGCGAGCGCGGTCAGGATGATGGGTACGACGGTCGTGAGACGCATGTTTAAGGCTCCTCTTGTTCCATCTCGTGGTCTTTGTCTTTTTCTTTTTCCTTCTGGTGCTCCCGCATCTCCGCGGGGCGGCGCAGCTCGATGTCGCCCTGGAACGACTCGGCCTCCATCCGCGCGCTGCCGGTGCCGAGCTTGAACGTGTAGCGGTGCTTCTCGCGCGTACCGCGGAAGGGTAGCGGGAAACTCGCGTCGATGTCCCCGTTGGCGGTCGCCACCGTCAGCGTCACGTTCGCGCCCTCGGGGATCGAGATCTGGATGTCGCCGTTGTGCGACGTGAACGTGTAGGTCCCGGCGTCGGTGATCGTGCCCTCGTATTCGACGTCGCCGTTGATGGTCGTCGCCTCAACGCTCGAAGACTTGATGCCCCATAGCGTCACATCGCCGTTCGTCGTCTCGGCCTTGATCTGCCCCGAGACGTTCGACAACTCGACGCTCTCGTTGATGGAGTTCACCTCGATACGGCCCGTGGCATCCGCAAGTGTCACGGACCCCTGGACCGAGTTCAGCATGATGTTGCCGCTGCCGCCGCGCACGTCGATCGAGCCGTCCACCGTCTCGGCGGTGATCGCGGCCTTCGAGCCGTTCACCTCGATCTCCGTGTAGGTCCCGCTCAGGTTCAGCGCCATCTCGGCGGGGACGGTGATGTCGAAATCGACCACCGAGGGCGAGCCGTGCCGGCTCCCCGCCTTGATTGTCAGTGTCGTTCCCACGAGCGACGCCTCGATGCTGCCGCGGCTGCCGTGCTCGGCGTGCACCTTGACGCGGTTCTGCGTCCAGGTGTGGATGACGATCGCGCCGCCAAAGTTGTTTACCGACAGGCTCGCTCCGGCCGGCACGGCGATCGTCGTGTCGGTCTCCCCTTGCATCGGGGCCAGCGTAGCCAGGACGGCGGCTGCAATGGTCGTCAACATGTTCTTTCTATTCCTCTCTCAGGACTGCGCCGCAGCGATCGCGTTGATCCGCCGCAGCAGCTCCAGCTTGCGCCGCATTGTGTCGGCGAGGTGGAGGTTCAAGTAGGCGTTTCCAGGATCCGCGTCGAGGGCGGCACGTGCCTGCCCGATCGCGCGGTCGATCAAAGCCAGATTCTCACGCACCACACGCACCGTGGCGGTGTCGAGCCGGCCTTCGTTGCGCTGCAGGTCTTCCTGCAGGTCGGCAATGGCAGCGTCTGTGCGGCCGGTCCAGATGCGGGTCGCCTGCCGATCGGCGCTGGCATTCATCGTAAAGTCATCAGGGCGCGGCGTGACGATGCGAGTGCCGGAAGGAGTCGCGGGCCGCCGCAGCGCCACCCACATGCCGCCGCCCGAGAGCAGCACCAGCGCGATGCTCGCCGCGATCAGCTGCGGCACGTTGAAGCTGAAGCGGCGCGAGCGGATGTCGACGACCTGTCCCGCGCCGATCCGCTTCGCCACGCCCGACCAGAGATCGGTCTGGGGAGCCCGGTCCTCCAGCGACCTGGCGCGCGCCACGACCTGGCGCAGTTCGGCGACGGCTCCGCGGCAAGCCGCGCAGGTCGCGAGATGCGCCTCGAGGGCGCCGCGCTCGCCGTTGGCGAGTTCGCCGTCGACGTACTCAGACAGCCGGTCAGTCCATTGGTCGTTCATCGATCCAGATACCTCCGCAGCGCCATCCGCGCATGATGCAGCTGCGACTTTGAAGTGCCCGGCACGACGCCGAGCATCTGCGCGATCTCTTCGTGGCGATACCCTTCCACGTCATGCAACACGAACACTTGCCGGGCTCCGTCGGGGAGGTTGGCGAGCGCCTCCTCGAAGTCCATCGAGATCTCTGGCGTCTCGCGCCGGCCCGACACGCCCTCGAGCGGATTTTCGCCCGAATGAAACCGTCCCCGTTCGACGCCCAACGTCTTCCGCCTGGCCAGGACCACGTTCACTGCGAGCCGGTGCAGCCACGTCCCGAATGCCGACTCGCCGCGGAAGGTGGAGAGCTTGTCCCACGCCCGGACGAAGACGTCCTGCGTCAGGTCGTCGGCTTCGTCCGCGTCGAGCATGCGGCGCACGAGGCTGTGGACGCGATTGACGTGCGCGCGGTAGAGCCGCTCGAATGCGCTGGCGTCCCCGCTCGCTGCGAGGGCCGCGTCGGCCGCTACTGAATCAGCAGTCAGGGTGACCTCTAGCACCTGTCGGGGCATGCAGGGGATTGGATATCGTGACGGGCCATAAGGTTGTAGCGCAAGGCGCTAGCCCCGTATCCGCCTCAGACTACCGAGGTTATCGGCCCTGTTTTCGTGCCGGTAGGCATTGTCGATCCAGGCCGGGATGCGGCGGGCCATGAGGTGCAGCAGAATCGCGACCTCCAGCAAGACGACAACGGCGAGGGTGATCCCCACGTGGTCGGCCACCCACAGCGCGAATCCCGGCCACGCGTCGAAGGCCCGGTCGAGGAGCCAGCTCACGATGTTCGCGAGGAGGTATGCAAGCCCGAAGAAACTGATGAAGAGGAAGCTGCGCACGACGCTCTGGGCGGCGGACACCGTGTTGTGATAGGCCTGCCGCAGGCGGTTTACGAACGATCCATGCTTGGCGAAGCGCACCGTGACGCCATCCGCCACCACGTCGAGCTGCTCTGCGGGTTCCGGGGTCCACGAGCCGCTGGTGCCGACCGCTTCGGCGACTTCGTGGGAGAGCCGGGTTTCGACTCCCCAATCGAGGATGTCGCCGAGGTGCGCGACGGTGCGGCCGTCGTTGCGCTCGAGGGTGGCGTGGTACACGGCGTTCAGATTGCGGTGGTTCGGCTCGATCGCGTCCTTGAGGGCGACCAGGTGTCCGGCGCCGGTGCGGTAGAGACGCGCGTAGTGAAACTCGTCCAGCTCGCGCGGATGCGTGAGCCGAGGGCCCCCCTCCATACGATAGAAGAGGTAGTCGATCACGAGCAGCGTCTCGCGCAACGGCTCCGGGTAGACGCGGTCGGGGGTGTCCCTGGGCGTGTGGATCTTGCCGCCGAACACGATCGGCGACGCCTTGCCGGGGAGCATCGCGACGAGCGCCGTGGCGGGAATGCGCAGTGGGGGCGTGCGCCTCGGGAGCAGCCATCCCCGGATCCGCTCGAGAATGCCGTTGTTCACTTCGAGGAACGACACGTGGTCGGTGGTGCCGCCCGCGAGGAAGTTGTTGTACTTGATGCCGTGGAGGTGCGCGGCTTCTTCCAGGAGATCGTTGATCGAGTCGTAGTTGCCGAAGGGGATCAGCACGTGGATGAAGTCGGCGCCCATCGTCTCGCGCGGGATGTAGAGCCGCCCTTCGCCCACCGAATCGACCGACACGACTGCCTTGAGTCGGGCGAGTTCTTGATTCGACAGTGTGCGCACGTACTCGCGCGACCCCGACACGCCGAAGCGGTACGTCGCGAGCGGGAGCATCGCGATGGCGACGGCCATCATCGCCCAGTCGCGGTAGGTGAGCGCGAAGTTGCCGGCGAAGAGACCCAGCGAGAGCAGCAGCTGCGAGAAGAGTCCGACGAGTCCGCACTCCTCCGAGCCGGCGAAGAAGTACACGTGGGTGAGCTTGGGGCGCGCGGGCGCGCGCAGGTCGGTCAGGAGGTACTGCTTGAGGATCT
>DATHDT010000188.1:0-3137 GCA_035318905.1 Gemmatimonadales bacterium
CGTCGCCGTTCTGCTGGGCGTGGCCGATGCCTTGAAGGCGCGCGCCCCGAACGTGGGTGTGGACCTGCTATTCGTGGACGGCGAGGACTGGGGCGACTTCGCCGACTCGACCGAGACGTTGCTCGGCGCGCGCTACTTCGTCGCGCACCTCCCGCCCGGCTACACGACGCTCTACGCCGTGCTCTTCGACATGGTCGGCGACAAGGACCTCCAGTTCCTCCAGGAGGGCTACTCGGCCGCGCGCGCGCCGGAGGTGCTGCAGCGCGTGTGGGACACCGCCAAAGGACTCGGCTACGAGCGCGTGTTCGCGCCGCGCATCGGCGAAGCCCTGACGGACGACCACGTGCCACTCCAGCAGGCGGGGATCAGGGCGATCGACGTCATCGACTTCACGTTCCCGTACCACCACACGACCGAAGACACGATCGACAAGGTGAGCGCGGCTTCACTTCAGATTGTGGGTGATGTAGCAGTCGCGTTAGTGAGGCAGTAAACCGCGTTTTTTCGGTGCTACTGCTCAGCACGGGCCTCATACATTCACGAGGTGAACGACAAGCGCGCCGCTTTGCTCCTCGCGTGCCTCGCCCTCGCCGGCGCCGCCGTTCGCTATGCGCTGTCTCCTTCTCCCTCTTCGCCTCCGGGCGACGTGCAGCTGCAGTCGCCCACTCCATCCCCCGGCGCCGGTTTGCGCGAAACCGCGCGCCGTGCCGCACAGCTCTCTCGTCCGCTCGCGCCCGGTGAGCGCATCGATCTGGACCGCGCCGACGTGACGGAGATCACCCGACTGCCGCGTGTCGGGCCGGCGCTGGCGCAGCGGATCGTCGCCTGGCGCGCGCAGCACGGCGCCTTCGGGAGCCTCGAGCGGCTCGACAGTGTGTCGGGCGTGGGCCCCAAATTGCTGGACGCACTGAGGCCGTGGGTCACGTTTTCGGGCATTTCGCCCTCCGTGCCTTGACCCGCCTGTCTCCGAGAAATACTTTAGATGCTTCAATTTCAACGAGTTGCGTACGGCGACGGCAGCAGCCACCCCTGATAAACTCGGCGACATCCTCGTCCGCGAAGGGCTCATCACCCAGGAGCAGCTCCGCAAGGCGCTCCAGGAGCAGAAGAGCTCGGGGATGCGCCTGGGCTACACCCTGGTCAAGCTCGGCTTCATCGAGGAGACCGAGGTCACGAAGATGCTGGCCCGGCAGTACCGGATGCCGGCGGTCGATCTGTCGCGCTTCGAGGTCGACCCCAAGATCCTGAAGCTGATCCCCCCCGACATCGCCACCAAACACGTCGTCCTGCCCCTGAAGCGGGAGGGGCGGACCCTGACGGTCGCCATCGCCGACCCGAACAACGTGGCGGCGATCGAGGACATCAAGTTCATCACGCGTTGCGACGTCTTCCCGGTAATCGCGGGGGAGTACACCCTCCGCAACGCGATCGACCGCTACTACCAGCAGTCCGACGCCCAACTGCAGAGCCTGCTGAAGAGCGTCGAGCAGGAAGAAGACCTCGAGGTCGTCGAGGACATGGAGGACGAGGACGTCAAGGCGACCGACCTCGCCGATGACGCCCCCGTGGTCAAGCTGATCAACGGCTTGCTGACCGACGCGGTGAAGCGCGGCGCTTCCGACATCCACATCGAGCCCTTCGAGCACGAGATGCGGGTGCGGTACCGGGTCGATGGCGCATTGCACGAGGTGATGAAGCCGCCCGTGAAGATGCGCGCGGCGCTCACGTCGCGCGTCAAGATCATGGCGCAGCTCAACATCGCCGAACGGCGCGTGCCGCAGGACGGGCGCATCAAACTGAAGATGGGCACGCGCGTGATCGACTTCCGCGTGAGCACCCTGCCCGTGCTGTTCGGCGAGAAGATCGTGCTGCGAATTCTCGACAAGGGGAATCTGACGCTCGATCTCGCGACCTTCGGCTTCGAGCCCAAGGCGCAGGCCGATCTCCTCAAGGCGATCTTGAACCCCTACGGCATGGTGCTGGTGACGGGCCCGACGGGTTCCGGCAAGACGACGACGCTCTACTCGGCGCTGTCGAAGATCAACACGATCGACGTGAACATCATGACCGCCGAGGACCCGGTCGAGTACAACCTGATCGGCATCAATCAGGTGCTCGTCAGGAACGAGGTGGGGATGACGTTCGCGGCGGCGCTCAAGGCGTTCCTGCGCCAGGACCCCAACATCATCATGGTCGGCGAGATCCGCGATCTCGAGACAGGCTCGATCGCGATCAAAGCCGCGCTCACAGGCCACTTGGTGCTCTCGACGCTGCACACGAACGACGCGCCCTCGACCATCACCCGCATGGTGGACATGGGCATCGAGCCGTTCAACGTGGCGAGCGCCGTGAACCTGATCGTGGCGCAGCGGCTGGTGCGGCGCATCTGCAAGGACTGCAAGAAGGAGCACGAGTATACGCCCGAAGAGATGCATGCCTTCGGGATCGACAAGAAAGTGGGACCCTTCTTCAAAGGCCAGGGCTGCGACACGTGCGCGGGGTCCGGGTACAAGGGACGCCAGGGGCTGTACGAGGTGATGGCCCTGTCGAGCCCCCTGCGCCGCGGCATCCTCAAGGGCGGCTCCACCGAAGAGCTGCGCGACATCGCTGTCCAGGAGGGTATGTTGACACTGCGCATGGACGGCATGGTCAAGGTCAAGAAGGGCGTCACGACCCTGGAAGAAGTCGTCAAGGAAACCGCAGCTGGTTAAGGTAAGGGAGATCGATCGATGCCGATAAACCTTCGAGCCCTGCTCGAGGAGATGATCGAGAAGGACGCCTCCGACCTCCACATTGTGGCGGGCGAGCGTCCCAAGCTGCGCGTGGACGGCGACATCACGAACGCGTCCACCGAAGAAATGCTCACGCCGAAGGACACGCTCTCACTCGCCTACTCCGTCCTGACCGAGAATCAGAAGAAGCGCTTCGAGACGGAAAACGAGCTCGACTTCTCGTTCGGGATCCAAAACCTGGCGCGCTTCCGCGGCAACTGCTTCAAGCAGCGCGGCTGCGTCTCGGTGGTGATCCGGCAGATTCCCTTCAGCGTGAAGACCTTCGACGATCTCGGCCTGCCGCCGGTGATCGCCTCGCTCGCCGACCGGCCGCGCGGCCTCGTGCTCGTCACGGGTCCGACGGGT
>DATHDT010000189.1:0-2615 GCA_035318905.1 Gemmatimonadales bacterium
GAACGCGAACGCCACGGCTTCCTTCGCGTCGCCGTTGAAGAAGAGCTGATCGAAGAGCACGATGGACCGCGGTTGCACGCGCGTGGCGAGGCGCTCGACGAGCGCGGGATTCTGCGCGCCCCCGCCGGAGATCACGAGCTCCCCTTCCTTATCCTTGCCGGGCCAACGGGCGATCGACCTGGCGATCGACTCGGCCGTGAGCGCGGTGGCGGTGGCGATGGCGTCGTTCTCGGATCCGCCCCCGCCCTTCACACGCGCCAAGAGCTTGTCGGCGTATTCGATCCCGAAGCGCTCGCGCCCTGTGCTCTTGGGTGGTGCCTCATCGAAATACGGATCGGCGAGCAACTCCTCGAGCACCTTCTGCGCGGGCCGCCCGCGCCGCGCCCGCTCACCGTCCCGATCGAAGTCCGCGTCGGGATCGATCCGCCGCGTCACGGCGTCGATCACCGCGACCCCCGGGCCCGTGTCGAAGGCCAGGGCTCCCTCCGTCACGCCCCGCTGCGGGACCCACGTGACGTTCGCCATGCCGCCGATGTTCAGGAGCAACCGCCCGCGCACCTCGTGCCCGAAGAGCATGACATCCGCAAGCGGGACCAGCGGGGCGCCCTGCCCGCCCGCCGCCACGTCGCGCGCCCGGAAGTCGCTGATCACGCGCACGCCCAATCGTTCGGCGATCACCGCCGCGTCGCCCAGCTGCAGCGTTGCGCGTCCCGGCTCGTGCCACACCGTCTGGCCGTGCGACGCAATGAATGCAAGATCGCGCGGGGCGACGCGCGCATCCGCGAGCAACGAGAGCACGGCGCCCGCGAAGCGTTCGCCCAGCGCAACATGAAGGAAGGCGAGATCCCGGGGAGTGCCCCGGGCCATGGCATCGATGATCGCCCCACGCTCGGGCTGCGAGTAGGGCTCCTGGCGGAACGCGACGAGCGTCGCGCCCGGAGGATCGACGCTGAGCCGCACCAACGCCGTCGACACGCCGTCGAGCGATGTGCCGGACATCAGGCCGACGGCGAGGACTTCAGTCACGCGCGCGGCTTTACCGGCGGCGGATCACCCACAGCCCGTCGCACGAGTCCGCCAGCCTCCCTCAACATCTTCTGCGCCTCTTCCCGCCCTATTCTTTTCTTCGCCATCACGATCGCCAGTTTCACGCTACCGCCCGCGTCTTCGATCGCGGAGCGTGCCCGCGCGCGGTCGACCCCGACGCACTCCATCACGATGCGCTCGCCGCGGTCCTCGAGCTTGTCGGAGAGCGCGATGAGGTCAACCATCAGTTTGCCGTATGCTTTGCCGAAGCGGACCATCGCACCGGTGCTGATCGTGTTGAGCACGAGCTTCGTTGCGGTGCCGGCTTTGAGACGCGTCGAGCCGGTGAGGACCTCGGGCCCCACCTTGGGTACAATCACGACGTCGCACGTCTCGGTGAGGAGCTTTGGCGGCGTGGAACAGGTGACGAAGGCCGTCTTCGCGCCGAGTGTCTGCGCGCGCGCCAGGGCCGCGCCGACGTAGGGGGTCGTGCCGCTCGCCGCGATGCCGACGACGACGTCGCGCGGCGTCACGGCGGCCGTGTCCATCGCCGCGGCGCCCGCGTTCACGTCGTCCTCGGCCCCTTCGGCACTCTTCACGAGCGCGCCGTAGCCCCCCGCGATCACGCCGACCACCATGGTGGGTGGCGTTCCAAATGTGGGCGGGCATTCAGTCGCGTCGAGCACGCCCAGACGGCCCGATGTTCCCGCCCCGACGTAGATCAACCGCCCCCCCTGTTGCAGTCCCGCGACGACCAGATCGATCGCCGCGGCGATGCACTCGCGCTCCGCCCGCACCGCACCGGCCACACCAGCATCTTCGGCATTGATGAGATCGACGATCTCGAGAGTCGAGGCCACGTCGATGCGCTCGGTGCGCGGGTTGCGCTGCTCGGTGAGGCGGGGGTCTGAGAAGTCGGAGGTCGTCATTGAGTAGGTTCTGTGGCTTCAAGCTAGACGTTGACCGCGGCCCCGGTCAACTTCATTCTTGTCGGATGCGCCAGGCCCTCCGATTCACCCTCGCCGCCGTCTCGTTCATCGTGGCC
Source organism: Gemmatimonadales bacterium (assembly GCA_035318905.1). GTDB lineage: Bacteria > Gemmatimonadota > Gemmatimonadetes > Gemmatimonadales > GWC2-71-9 > 20CM-2-65-7. Next base: position 2,072 of record DATHDT010000189.1, read on the forward strand.
GCCTGCGGCGGTGCTGCCGGCCCCGGGACCACCTCACCCACGGCAGGCGCCGCGCGCGCCGCTGTCATTCGGGGCACTCGCTCGATCCCCGCGAGCTGGACCGTGCGCTCGTCTCCCGTCACGGCGTCCAAGGCCATGGTCGTCTCCGCGCATCCGCTCGCGAGCGCCGCGGGCATGGAAATCATCAAGCAGGGCGGCAACGCCATCGACGCGGCGGTCGCCGTCGGATTCGCGCTCGCCGTCGTGCTCCCCGACGCCGGCAACATCGGCGGCGGCGGGTTCATCGTGCATCGCAGCGCCGCCGGCGACGTGCAGGCGATCGACTATCGCGAAATGGCGCCGGGCGGCGCGAGTCACGACATGTATCTCGACTCGGCGGGTAACCTCACGGAAAAGAGCGTGACGGGCCACCTCGCCTCCGGCGTCCCCGGCAGCGTCGCCGGAATGTACGAAGCCTGGAAGCGACACGGCTCACTGCCCTGGGCCACGCTGCTCGCTCCGGCGATTCGGCTGGCGCAGGATGGGCATCGCGTAGACTCCGAGC
>DATHDT010000190.1:0-16105 GCA_035318905.1 Gemmatimonadales bacterium
CCCAAACGGCGAGCGGCGCTTGTCATCCTGAGCGAGCGCGCGGTACGCGCGCGAGCGAAGGACCTGCTTGTGGTGGGCGCGACAACAGCAGGTCCTTCGCGCCTGCGGCGCTCAGGATGACATGCTCGCTCGGCTCTCTTGGCAAAAAAAGAACCAAGGGGGGTTCGTTGCTACTTCGTCTTTCCGATCTCCACCACCACCGAATCGATTTGCGCCAGCATCTGTCTGCCCGGCACCGCATGCCCGTTCGCCTGAATCGAAAACGTGAAGCGCCTTCCGTCCGCCCGCTCGATGTATCCCGACAGCGTGTTCACCCGATAAATCGACCCGGTCTTCGCGAGAACCCGTCCTTCAAGTGGCGTCCCCGCGAAGCGCCGGAGCAGCGAGCCCGGTTGCTGCGCGTGCGGTAGGGCAGCGATGAACGGCGCTTTCTTGGGGTGGCGATACATGTAGTCGAGCAGCTGCACGAATGCATGCGGCGTCACGAGGTTGCCCGCCGAGAGCCCCGAACCGTCACTCAGGGAGAAGGCCGTGGAGTCGATCTTCACGGAGTCGATCAAGAACCGCTTCTCAACGTCGAGCCCCTTCTCCCAACTCCCCTCTCCCTGTATCTCCCTGCCGAGAATCTTCAGCAGCATTTCGGCAAACCAGTTCTGGCTCGTGTTCAGGATCGGGAAGATGATGTCGGGGAGGGGGCGCCCGAGATACTCGGCGAGCGGCGTCGAGAGGCGCAGGGTGCGGAAGGCGAGGGAGTCGGTCGTGCTCGCGGCACCGCCCTCGATCGACACACCCTTCTTTTGCAGGGCGGCCGCAAGCGCCCGCGCCGCGTACAAGTTGGGATCCGGTAACGCGAAGCTCTCGATCCACGGCGAGCGACCCAGGGCCGCTGTCCCCTCGGCCCAAATGTCGAGCGTGCCGGGCTTCCGGAAGAAGTTGTCGCCGATCGTCGAGCCCGAATCGGCGGGCCCCGTGCGGGCGCGGTTCTCGAACCCGATCATGCCGAGGTCCGGGTTCCAGGTGATCTTCGGCGGTTGATCGACGGCGGCGCCGGGCGTGATCTGGAAATCGACGCTGTTGTCGTGGAAGCCCAGCGCCGAGACGGGCGCCGCGTACCACCAGTTCAGGTCGTAGGACCCCCAATTCCAATGGACAGTCTGCGGCTCGAAGTACGACCCATCGCCCACGATGCGCCCCGTGATGCGCCGTACGCCGTGCGCACGAATCGAATCGGCGATGGCGTCCACGGCGGTCCACGTTGAGTCGCACGCGCCGGGCGCGAGCGTGTCGATCCCGAAGCAGCGCTCCGACCAGGTCGGGTCGCCACGGCCGTACAGGACCAGGTCTCCGTTCAACACACCCTCACTCACCGTCCCGTTGGCGTAGACGCTGGTCCTCACGCGATAGTCCACCGGAAGCAAGACAGCTGCCGTCGCCGAGACGACGAGCTTCGTGTTGCTCGCCGGCACCGAAAAGCGATCGCCGTTTCTATTGAAGAGCACGCGGCCCCGGTCGTCCTGGACGTAGACATTCCAGGTCGCCCGGTTGAACGGGGGCTCATCGAGCAGCGTCGTCAGGCGACGCTCCAGTGACCCGCGGAGCGGCGTGGTTCGGGGTGGGGTCTTGGGTGCCTGTGCCTGAAGGGCGCCGCTAATCGTAAGCGACGCGAGGATCAGCTTTCGCATATAACAAGTCAGTGATGAGGTTGACGAGCACGAAGACGACCGACAGAAACAAAATGCTCCCCTGAACCGCGGGAAGATCGCGCTTCTCGATCGCCTGCAGGACGTACCGGCCTACGCCGGGCCACGAAAAGATCGTCTCGGTGAGGATGCTGCCGGTGAGGTAATTCCCCACGTCGAGTCCCAGTACGGTAATCACGGGCATCAGCGCATTGCGAAACGCGTGTCGGCCGATGACGCGCACTTCGTTGAGCCCCTTGGCGCGAGCGGTGCGCACGAAGTCGGACGACAGGACGTCGAGCATCGCGCTGCGGGTCATCCGCGCCAGGAACGCAATCGACCTGGTACCGAGAGTGAGCGCCGGCAGCACGAGAAACGCGATGCCGCCGTATCCCGAGGGTGGGAGCCATCGGAGCGTGACCGAAAAGAGCAGAATCAGCAGCAGGCCTACCCAATACACCGGAAACGACACGCCGACGTAGGCGAGCAGCATGCTGAACCGATCGACGGCGCCCCCCGGCCGCACGGACGCGATCACGCCGAGGGTGATGCCGGTGATCGCGGCGAGGAGCATCGCGGCACCGGCGAGCTGCAGCGTCTTGGGGAATCGCTCGGCGAGGTCGCCCAGGATCGGTCGCTGGGTGATGTAGGAGGTCCCCAGGTCACCGCGCACGACGCCCCAGAGATAATGGCCGAACTGGACGGGCAGGGGATCGTCGAGGCGCAGCTCGGCGCGCAGCCGAGCGATCGTGGCGGAGTCGGCCCGCTCGCCAACCATCTCGGCGACAGGGTCACCGGGCACAACATTCAATAACAAGAAAACCACAACCAAAACCCCGAAAAGCGTTGGAATCGTCGAGAGAAGGCGTCGAGCGATGAAGCGTATCACTGAGGCGTAACGCGCCGTACGGTGGCCCAACGCTGGCCGTTGAAGATGACGGGGATCTCCCATCCGGTGATCGACGGGTGCTCGGCCCACAGGTCCACCGGGAACCACAGGTAGAGCCAGGGCGCGGCCTCGTACACGCGCCCGTCGATGCGGTGGTACAGGGCCTCACGCGCGGCGTCATCGGTGGTGCGGCGCGCCACCATAATGAGCGAATCGGTTGCCCGGTCCGAGTAGAAAGCGTAGTTCCCGCCGGGCCCGAAGCTCGCGCTGTGAAACAAGGGATACAGGAAGTTGTCGCCGTCAGGATAGTCCGCCCACCAGTCGAGCAGCGCCATGTCGGCTTCGCCCTTGCGGGCGGTCTCGCGCATGCTCGACGCGTCGCGAGCCACGACCTCCACGCGAATACCCACCGCGGCGAGCTGAGCCTGAATCGCTTGAGCCACTCGGCCCTGCTCGACGTTGGTCCCCGAGCGCCACAGCTGGACCGCGAAGCCATTGGGAAATCCGGCTTGGGTGAGGAGCCGCCGGGCAGTGGCGGTGTCGTACGCGTAGCCGGCGCGGGTCGTGTCGCCGCCTCCCAGCGAGGGCGGAATGGCTCCCTTCGCCGCGATGCCGCGGCCATTCCAGACGGTCCGCAGGATTTCGGGAACGTTGACAGCGTGGTTGATGGCGCGCCGCACGCGCGCGTCGCGGAGCGGGCCGCGCCGGTTGTTGAGGGCCACGTAGATGGCCCGCAGCGCGGGCTTTCGCTGCAACCACTCGGGATGCTCCCGCTCCCACTTGGCGGTCTCGCCAAACGGGATCTCCGCGACCGAAATCCGCCCCGCCAGGAACTCCGCGCCGCGCGTGAAGGGCTCGGGGATGATGCGGACCGTGAGGGATTCGGTCTGAGGAGCGCCGCCCCAGTAGTCGGGATTGCGCGTGAACTTCAGCTCGTCGTCGTGGCGCCAGGCGGCGAAGCGCCAGGGGCCCGTGCCGACGGGATGCTGACCGAAGTCCGCGGCTGCGGGCGTGGGGACGACGGCGGCGACCGGCATCGCCAGGAACTTGGGGAAGACGGCGAGCGGCTCGGTGAGCGTGAATGCCACTGCCGTATCGCCCAGGACTTCGATTCCCGCCCCTTGGGGATCGGCGATCGGCTGGAGGGGCCAGACGCGGCCCCCGCGCGTCGCGGGGTCCAGGACCCGGAGAATCGAGCGCTTCACATCCGCCGCCACGACGGGTCGCCCGTCGTGGAACTTCACTCCCGGCCTGAGGTGAAAGACGTACCGCTGTCCGTTGCGCTCGGCCCGCCAGCGGTCGGCGAGCCCCGGGAGCAGGCGGCCATCGGGATCGAACTGGGTCAGTCCATCGAAGAGCAGCGTCACCATCTCGCCGGTGGGGACGTCGGTCGAGAGCGCCGGATCGAGCGAGCGGGGGTCGTAGGTCTCGTAGTAGACCACACCCGTCCCCGCCTCGCCGCCACAGGCGAGGAGCAGGCACACGAACAGCATGCTCGCGGTGTCGAAAACCTTGACAGTGCGGTGCAAGTGACGCAACATACGGGACTTGGCAAACCTCGTCAATTGCGCTGCGCTTCGTGTCTTGTGCTCGTCGCTCTGCTGGCGGCGTCGTCCGTCCTCTCCGCCCAGAATCAGGAGCGGCAGGGGCGGGTCGTCCGTCGTCTGGTCTTCAGCGGCAATCACGCGCTCGACAACTACACGCTGAGCAGCGCGATCGCCACCACCAACTCCGGCTGGTTCGCGAGGAACCCGCTGGTGCGGTGGCTGGGCATGGGCGAGAAACGGTATCTCGATGAGCTGGAATTCCGGCGCGATGTCGTGCGGCTCCTCCTGTTGTATCGCCAGAGCGGTTACATGACGGCCGTGGTGGACACGAGCGTGCTCCGCACGACCAGGGACGCCTACATCACCTTCCGCATCCACGAAGGCGAGCCGGTTCGCGTCGCGCGGCTCGAGCTGCGCGGGCTCGAGGGCATCACCGACACACTCGCGTTGCGCCGCGCCCTTCCTCTTCAGGTCGGCGATCCGTTCAATCGCTTTCTCTTGCAGGCGTCCGCGGACACGATCGTCGTCCGTCTCCGCAACAACGGCTATCCCTACGCCGAGGTGCTGCGGAACTTCGATTCGGAGGCGGGGGCCCTGAGGGCGGAGGTGACGCTCGAAGCGATTCCGGGACCGCAGGTGCGTGTGGGCGAGGTGGCAATCCACGGCCTCACCAAGGTGGACACCGCGACTGTGCGGGGGATGCTGTCTGTGCGCCCCGGAGATCGCTTCCGTCAGGAGGGGTTGTACGAGAGCCAGCGCGACCTGTACGGCACGGGTCTTTTCCGCTACGCCAACGTCCTCCTGGTCGACTCGCTGCCTCCCTCAGGAACCATCGGCGATTCGACGGTGCGGGTCCTCGTGCAGGTCCAGGAGGGTCCGCGGCATCGCGTGCGTTTCGGAGCCGGCTACGGGAGCGTCGACTGCTTTCGCGCGCAAACGGGGTGGACCGCGAACGACTTCTTCGGCGGGGCCCGCACCCTCGACCTCTCGGCCCAACTTTCGAAGATCGGCGGGGGCTCACCCCGGAGCGCCGACCTCTTGTGCAAGCCGTTCTTCAGCGACACGGCCTGGTCGCCCGACACCTTGAACTATACGGTGGGTGCGACGTTGCGGCAGCCCGTGTTCATCACACGCGCCCACACAGCCACCATCGGGGTGTTCGCGGAGAAGCGGTCGGAGGCGCAGATCTACACGCGCATCGCCGTCGGCGGCAATGTCGATGTCACGATCAACGCGCGGCGCCAGATCCCGGTCACGATTGGATACAGTTACTCGCTAGGTCGCACGGACGCGAAGCCCGCGGTGTACTGCAATGTCTTCAAACTCTGCGATTCGCTCAGTCAGGCGTTCCTCAAAGACCCGCGGTCGTTCGGCGCCATCACCGTGACGGCCGTGCGCGACCGGGTCAACAACCCGCTCGACCCCTCCGAGGGGAGCCTCGCGACGGCGACCTTCCTGTACGCGTCCCGGATCGTGGGCTCCGACTCGTTGTACGAGTTCAATCGCGCCGAGTTCGAGATCGCGAAGTACTACCCGATCGGCCGGCGGACCGTATTCGCCTGGCGGATACGGGGCGGGACGATCTTGCCGCAAAAGATCACGCTCTCCGGCCAGCGCGTCGGCTATGTGCCCCCTGACCAGCGTTTCTACGGCGGCGGTCCGAATTCGGTGCGCGGCTATGCCCGCAACGGTTTGGGCCCACAGGTCTACGTCACCACCGACACGACTCAGGTCGACACGACCGTGGCCGGAGGCAAGATCTTTTCGGGAGTGACCGCCGCGCCCACGGGCGGCAATTCGGCGTTCGTGTTGAACGCCGAACTGCGGTTTCCGTCGCCGATCTTTGCGCAGCGCATGCGGCTCGGATTGTTCGTGGACGTGGGGCAGGTGTGGGAGCGCGGCGATGAGCTGGTAGCCATTCAAGGCGTGCGCGTGACACCGGGCGCCGGCGTCCGTTTCACCACGCCGCTCGGGCCCGTGCGCGTCGATGTCGCGTACAACGGCTACGGCGCGGAGCGTGGGCCCCTCTTGCTGCAATCGGGCGACTCGATCGTGCAAATCCGCCCGGAGTACCCGCCCGCGGACCCCCGGAAGTCGTTCTGGAAGCGCCTCGTGCTGCAGCTCGCCGTGGGACAGGCCTTCTGATGTTCCGGCGCTCACTCGCGGTCGCACTCTGGTCGCTCGTCGGGCTCCTCGCCTGCTTCCTGGGCGCGCTCAACGGGCTCGTGGGCACCCGCGCGGGGCGCTCGCTCCTCGCCCGTATCGCCAGCAACGCCATCGAACGGACCATCTCAGGCTCGATCGAGGTCGGCGATGTCAGCGGCTCGCTCATCTCCGGCGTCGTCCTGACGAACGTGAGACTCTTCGACGCCGATACGTCGCTCGTCGCCTCCCTGCCGCGCGTCGAGCTCACGTACAACCCGATCGATTTTGTCGCGGGCCGCGTGGTGCTGTTCGAGGTGACGCTCGACCGCCCCGTCTTCAACATCGTCGAGCACGCGAACCGCAAGATCAACCTCGAGGAGTTGCTGCGGCTGGACGTGAAGAAAGACCGTGCCGCGTCGGGTCCACGATCGCTCGTCCTCTTACGCAACGTGCGCATCACGGACGGCAGCGTGAACCTGCGGTTGCAGGATCGCGTGTCGGGCGGCGACTCGCTGCTGGAGATCGACCCGCTCGGGACCGACGGCCGGCGCCGCATCCGGCGCTTCGAGCACTTCGACGCGCGGTTCGCGGCGTTGCGCATCTCCGCGCCGCGCGAGCGCGGCATCCGCGTCGACATCACGCGCCTGGCGTTCCAGAGCAGCGACCCCCACCTCACGCTCACCGACGCCGCGGGGCGCATCACGATCACGGGGGACACGCTCGACGCCGACTTGATCCGCGTGCGCTTTCCCGGCTCGCAGTTCAGCGCTCGCGGGCGGGTGACCTGGGTGCGCGGGCCGATCCTCTGGGACCTCGCGCTGCGGGCGGACTCGGCGACCCTCACCGACATCGCGTTCGTCGACCCGCGCTTCCCGGCGGGCGCGGTGCTGCGCGGCGGGGTCGCATTGCGCTCGCACGGCCCGCGCGTGCTCGAGATCAAGCTCGATCCCCTCGATCTCAGCTACGGCGGCGGAACCGTCACTGGAAAGGTGACCGCGTTCAGCGCCGCCGACACCGGCATCGTCGCGGTGCGTCAGGGAGACCTGGTCTCGAATGACATCTCACTCGAGCTGGTCCGTCCCTTCCTCGATACGCTGCCGTTCGCGGGTCGGCTGACCGGACACACCATCGTCGACGGCCCTACGAACGCGCTCAAGATCGAGACCGATTGGGCGTTCCGCGATTCGATGGTGGCCGGCTGGCCTACCACGCGGATCAAGGGTAAAGGCGAGGTCGACATCGCGGGCGCCGATCTCGGTTTCCATCCATTCGAGCTGGGAGCCGCGACCATCGATATGGGCACCGCGCGACGCCTCGAACCGGCGATGGCACTCGTGGGCGAGCTCGACGCGGTCGGGACACTGAATGGCACGCTCCACAACGTGCATTTCAGCGGCACGTTGCGGCACCGCGATCACGACCGGCCCGTGAGCGTCGTGCGCGGCGTGGTGACGCTCGACAGCCGCACCGACACCCTCGGTGTGACCGCCGACGTGACGACCGACTCGCTCTCGCTCGACGGGCTGCGCGGCAGCTTCCCGGGCTTGCCGCTCCGCGGCTCGCTCGCTGGGACGATTCGGTTGAACGGCACCGTCGCCGGGCTCGAGACCCACGCCGACCTGACGATGAACGGGGGAGAAGGCGGCGGCGTCCGCGGCGATGGATTCCTGGTGTTGGGCGTCCCCGGGTACGGCGTGCGCGACTTCACGCTGCACGCGCGTGACGTGAACCTGCAGCGCTGGCTTGCCGACCAGAAGGGGCCCCCGTCGCGGCTCAGTCTCACGATCTCGGGGAGCGTGGTCGGCGACAGCGTCAACCCGCCCGTCGGCGGCCTCACGGTTCTGCTGGAGCCGTCGTTCTTCGCGGGCAGCGTGGTCGACTCGGGAGCGGCGAGGATCCGGTTCGGCGACGGCCGGCTCTACGTCGAGTCGCTCCTCCTCCAGCAGCCGGGACTGCTGACGCGTGGCTCGGGGTCGCTCGGTTGGAAACGCCCCTCGCGCGGCTCGCTCTCGCTCGACATCGACGCCGACAGCCTCAGCGTGCTCGACTCGCTCGCCACCTGGATCGCGGGCCCGGGCCTGGCGGGCCCGACGCCCGGGGAGGCGCTGCGGGGCTCCGCGCGGGTGCTGCTGACGCTCGACGGCTCGCTCGATTCGATTGCTGTAGAAGCCCGGGCCACCGCCAGCGATCTCAAGTGGCGCGGGTGGAGGGTGCCCGCAGGGCACGGGCACGCGACCTACGCGCCCGGCCCGGCTCCCGTGTTCGCGGTCGAGGCGACGATCGACTCCCTCGGCTATGGTCGCCTGGGTTTCGGGGCTGCCGAGGCGCGCGCGCGCGGGACGCGGGACTCGCTCACCTGGTTCGCGCGGTCGCGCGTCGGCGATCTCGGAGCGTTCCTCGCTGGGGGCCGGTACGCCCGGGGGGGGGGCCCTGTCGCGCACCACGTCGGCGTTGACTCGCTGGCGCTTCTGCTGCCGGGGAGCGTCTGGTTCCTCGAGCGACCTGTCCAGGTCACGATCGGCGACTCGGCGATCGCGCTCGACACGCTGTCCTTGAAGAGTGCGACGGGCACGGGACGCCTGGTGCTCAGTGGGGAAATCGCCCGCCACGGACGCGCCGATGCCCGTGTGTACCTCGAGACCTTCCCGCTCGCCGGCGTCTACGCGCTGCTGCAGCGCGACACGCTGGGCGTCGGAGGGGCCGTCACGGCCACCGTCGCCCTGGGCGGTACGCGCGCGAATCCGACCTACAACGGATCGTTCGCGATTTCCGACGGGGCCTTCGGCGCCTTCCGCGCGCCGTTCATGGACGGCACCATCGCCTATCAAAACCGCCGCTTGGACGGCGAAGTGCATTTGTGGCGCTCGGGCCAACAGATCCTGAATGTGACGGCCCGGCTCCCCCTCGACCTCGCCTTGACCGACGTGAAACAGCGACAGATCCCCGACACGCTGTCGATCCAGGCGCGCGCCGATAGCGTGGATCTCACGGTCCTCGAGGCGGTGACGCCGCTGCTGCGCCAGGTGCAGGGCGTCTTCGACGCCGACCTCGGCATCGGCGGGACGTGGGACGCGCCGCAGCTGCGCGGGGGACTCGAGATCAGCGGCGCCGCCGCGACGATTCCCGCGCTGAACGTGCGGTACGAAGACATCGGCGGGCGGCTGGTGCTGCACGGGGACACGATTCGTGTGGACGGGCTCTCGGTGCGCAGCGAAAAGGGCCACGCCGAGGTGACCGGGTACCTGCGCCTTGATCGGCTCACGAAGCCCGTCCTCGACCTGAACATCGCGGCCACCGAGTTCAAGGCGCTCGACCTGAAGGGCTACCTCGCCGTGACGGCGAGCGGGCAGCTCGCCCTCGGCGGACCGGTGTTCGGTGCGACACTCACGGGCCGCGGCACCGTCACCTCGGGCGTGCTGCACTTCGCCGATCTCGTGAACAAGCGCGTCGTGAATCTCGACGAGCCATGGGTGCAGGACCTGATCGATACGTCGCTGATCCGTACACAACGCCTCGGCCCCGAGTTCGAAAGCGTCTTCCTCGACAGCCTGCGCATCCAGGGGCTGCAGCTCACGATGGGCAGTGACGTTTGGCTGCGCTCGGGTGAGGCCAACATCCAGCTCCAGGGAACGGTCAACGTCAACAAGGTGCGCGACAACTACCTGCTGCGGGGCACGCTGCAGGCGCCACGCGGCACGTACCGGTTGGTGGTGGGCCCCGTGTCGCGTGAGTTCGTCGTGAACCAGGGGACCGTGCGCTACTTCGGCACCCCCGATCTCGATGCCGAGCTCGACATCGAGGCGAGGCACATCGTGCATCCGGTGCCGAGCACGACGGCCCGGGTCGTCGACAACAAGGACAAGATGATCATCGCGCACATCCGCGGGACGCTGCTCGTGCCGCGCCTCACCCTCCAGGCGGAGGGCGAGGAGCTGTCGCAGAGCGAGATCATCTCGTACCTGATGTTCGGCCGGCCGAGCATCGAGTTGGCGGGCGGGCAGGGGGCCTTGCTGGGCAGCACGGCGGCCAGTCTGCTTGCCGGAGAAGTGGAGCGCACGGTGGTCTCGGACCTGGGCGTGCCGCTCGACTACTTCGAGTTCCGCCCCGGCGATCCCTCGGACCCGCTCGCCCGCACGCAGCTCGCGGCGGGCTGGCAGATCGGCAACAAGACGTTCCTCGTGCTCAACGCCGGGTTCTGCCAGCGGCAACAGGTGAGTGTCGCGAACACACTGGGGGCGAGTCTCCAGTACCGCATCAGTCCCGAGTGGCGTACGGAGGCGAGTTTTGCGCCGGTACGGAGCTGCGCCAGTGGGCCCGCGGCGGTCCAGCAGGGGACGGCCGCGCAGCGCCAGGTCGGCGTCGACCTGTTCTGGGAGCGCCGCTACTAGTGACGCGCGCCCTGGTCGTTACCAACCCCGCCGCCGCCCGCACCGACGCGCGCGCCGTCACGGCCATCCGCGAGACGCTGCGGGGCGGCGGCTGGGACGTCGACGTCCTGGCGACGCTGGGGCCGCGCGATGCGCGCCGCTTCGCCGAGGAAGCGCGCGACCAGAAGTTCGATGTCGTGGTCTGTTACGGCGGCGACGGTACCGCGATGCAGATCGCGTCCGCGCTCGTGGGGACGGGGATTCCGCTGGGCCTCGTCCCGGGCGGGACGGGCAACCTGCTCGCCGGCAACCTGCGCCTGCCCCGCAACGCCGCCAAGGCGGCCCGCGCGCTGCTCACCGCGCGTCCCCACGCCATCGACATCGGGGTCTCACAGCGCGCGGACGGTCTTCACTACTTCGCCGTCGCCTCCGGAACCGGGTTCGACGCGGAGTTGATGGCGGCGACGAGCGCTGCCGCGAAGCGACGCTGGAAATTCGCGGCCTACGTGACAAATGCCTTGGCGAAGCTCGCCGCGGTCCGGAGCGCGCGCCATCGGATTACCGTCGACGGCAAGGTCACCGAAGTAGGAGCCGCGATGCTCCTGGTTCTCAACTGTGGCGAGATCATCCCGCCCTTCGTCCGGCTGGGCACGAACATCGCGCCCGACGACGGCTGGCTGGATGTCGTGGCGCTCCACGCCGACGGCCTCGGGCAGAGCGTGGCGGCGGTGTGGGATCTGTTTCGCGGCTCCGCCAACGGCGCGGGACGCGTGTGGTGGGGACGGGGCCGCTCGATCAAGGTGGAGGTGGTCTCGGATCGGGCACGGCCGGTGCAGCTCGATGGAGAAGTCGTGGGCGACACGCCCTTCGAGACGAAGCTGCTCCCGGGCGCGCTGCACGTGCTCGTCGACCCGGCGGGCGCGTGGAAAGGATCGCGGCGTGGCTGACACCCTGTTGCTCGTCGATGACGACCAGAGCGTCCTGCGCGCGATCGGGGACTACTTCGAGCGTCTCGGCTACGAAGTGCTGCGTGAGCCGACCGGCGACGCCGGCGTCGAAACGTTCAAGCGCGTGCGCCCCGATGTGGTCATCCTCGACCTGAACCTTCCTGACGCGAGCGGGCTCGACGTGCTCGAGCGCCTGCGCCGTGAGAACGGCGCCGTCATCCTGCTCACGGGCGCGGGCGACATCCAGTCGGCCGTGCGGGCCATGCAGCTCGGCGCCGAGAACTTCCTCACGAAGCCGGTGGACATGAATCACCTCGCGGCGGCCACGGCGCGCGTCGCCGAAAAGGTGCGCTTGTCGCGGCAGAATGCGCTGCTACGCTCGCGGGACGGCGAGAATGAAGGAATCGGGTCGCTGGGTGTCTCAGCGGCGATGCGCGAGATGGCCCGCCAGGTGGAGCTGCTCGCCGCGAGCGAGCGGTCGACGGTGCTGCTGCAGGGTGAGAGCGGGACCGGGAAGGGCTGGGTGGCGCGCGTCATTCATCACCTGTCGCCGCGCGCGCAGGGGCCGTTCGTGGAAGTGAATTGCGGCGGTCTGTCGGCCACTTTCCTCGACTCGGAGCTGTTCGGTCACGAGAAGGGCGCCTACACCGACGCCAAGGAGCGCAAACTCGGCTTGTTCGAGCTGGCCGATCGCGGCACGATCTTCCTCGACGAGATCGGTGAGCTCGCCCCGGAGCTGCAACCCAAGCTGCTGAAGGTGCTCGAGACCAAGAAGTTTCGGCGTCTGGGCGGCACCCGCGAGCTGTCCGTGGACGTGCGCCTCGTCGCGGCGACGAATCGCGACCTCGTGACCGAGGTCGAGTCGGGACGCTTCCGTGAAGACCTGTACTACCGGCTCAACGTCATGCCGCTCACGATGCCGCCGGTGCGCGAGCGGTCGCGCGAGGACCGGCTCGCCCTGCTCACGCGGCTGCTGAGCGATCTGAAGCCGCAGCTCCCGGGGTGCCCGGCAGAGTGCTCGTCCGACGCGCTCGACCGGCTCGTCGCCGCCCCGTGGCCGGGGAACGTGCGGGAGATGCGCAACGTTCTCGAACGCGCCATGATTCTGGCCCGGGGCCAGTCGGCGATCGGGATCGAGCACCTGCCCGCGGATCTGCGGCAAAAGGGCAGGGGGAAGGGAGACGGGGCAGGGGCGGGGGGGGGAGACGGGCGTCATCAGGCGCAGTCACTCTCGGACATCGAACGCCAGCACATCGAGCGGACGTTACGGCATCACGAGGGGAACCGCACACGGGCGGCGCTGGAGCTTGGGATATCGCGCGCCACGCTTATCAATAAGATTAAGCTGTATAGTCTGAACCTCTGAGGCTTCCTATGGAAAAGCCGAAGCTCAAAGAGCACGACGGAATGACCTGCCGCGCCTGCGGGAACGAGGAGCGCGCCTCGGAAGGCTACCCCTGCTCCGACTGCGGCACCTTCATCTGTTTGATCTGCACATTTCGGGGGGTAACGCGCTGTAAGACGTGTGAGGCAAAAGCTACGTCCGCCGCCGCTTCACCTCCGCCGACACCTCCTCCGGCGTAGCGCCCAGCTCCGACGCAAGCCGCTTGACCGCTTCGTCGGCCCCCGCCCAATCCTTCGCCGCCGCCAGCGCGTCGAGCGCGATCTCTTCGATCGACGCCGTGCGCTCTTCCAGTTCGCGGGTCCGCACCGCTACCTCACGCGCCAGCCACTGCTCGAGCTGGCGCCGGTCGAGCTCCAGCTGCCGCTGACGCAGCGCGTGTTGCAGCGCCAGCTCCAACTCGTCCAGGTCGACCGGTTTGATCAGGTAGTCGTAGGCGCCCAGCTTCAGGCACTCGATTGCCGTGCGGGGCTCGTCGATCGCCGTGAGCATGATGACGGCGAGATCGGGGTCCTGCGCGAGGACTTTGGGCAGCAGCTCGACGCCGCTCGTGTCCGGCATGCGGATGTCGCACAGCATCGTCTGCGGACGATCGGCCGCCAACCGCTCGAGCGCCTCGGTCGCGTTCGCGGCGACCGCGACCTGATACCCCAGGCGCGTAAGGAACCGCTCCAACGCCTTGCGGATGCCCTCTTCGTCGTCCACGACGAGGACGGTGGTGCGCTCGGTGCCGGGTTGCGCCGGGGGGTTCGTCATGGCCGTGAACGTTACGCGCACTCCACAACGCCAGCAAGCCGAGGTATCTTCGCGCGTCAATGACCGCGCGCACGAGTCTCACCGCCGTCCCCGGCATCACCGTGGGACACGCGAACGTACCGGCCCACGGCACGGGTTGCACCGTCATCCTCGGTCCCGCATCGGGGCTGCGCGCCGGGGTGGCGCTGCGCGGGCGCGCCACCGGCACGCGCGAAATCGACGCGCTCAGCCCGCGCCACTTGGTCGAGCGCATCGACGCGATCCTGTTCACCGGCGGCTCGGCGCACGGCCTCGGCGCCGCCGACGGCGTGATGCGGTGGCTGCGCGAGCGCGGCCGCGGACTCCCGGTCGGTCCCCTCGGCACCGTTCCGATCGTACCGACGGCGGTGATCTTCGATCTCGGCAACGGGGGAAAACCGGTGGGGTGGCCCGGCCCCGATGACGGCTACCGCGCCTGCGAGGCCGCGGGCGAGGAATTCGCCGAAGGCGCGATCGGTGTCGGCACCGGCGCGACCGTCGGCAAAGCCGCGGGGATCGACAAGATGTGGCCCGCGGGCCTAGGCACCTGGGCGGAGCGCGCGGGCGACGTCGTGGTGGGCGTGCTGGCGGTGCTGAACGCCGTGGGCGACGTGCGCGACGCGCGCGGCGAGATCATCGCCGGCGCGCGGGGCCCCGATGGCCGCTTCGTCGATTCGCTGCGGTTCCTCGCTGAGGGTGGCGCACCATTCGGCGATCCCGAGCGGCTCACGCGCAATACCACGCTCGCCGTCATCGCGACCAACGCGGTGCTCGATCGCGTGCAGCTCGAGGCTCTCGCCCAGGCCGGCAGCGACGCACTGGCGCGGCGCATCACGCCCTACGGGACGCTCTACGACGGTGACGTCGTGTTCGCGGTGAGCACCACGGCGGTGCCCGCCAGGTCGACCCTGCAGGTCGAGGCACTCGCGGCACTCGCGGTCCCGACCGCCGTCGAGCGGGCGGTGCGACGTGGATAGGCTCGACCGCGACATCGACGATATCCGGCGCAAATGGGTGCCCGACGGGCGCCTCGGTGTCTTTCAGGTCGCCGTCGCGGGTGGGCTGACCGGCGTCACCACCAGCCGTGAGGCGCAGGAATCCCTGCGCCGCCTCGCGAAGGAGACGGGTCTCACCGAAGACGTGCGCCTCCTCCCCGACGAGGTCGTGGGTCAGGACCACGCGGCAATCGTCACGGCGGCCCTCGCACCGTTGCTTGGCGACACGCGGCTCGACGCCGCGCGCGTGAACGAGGCGTTGCACGGCGAGGTGCTCGAGATTCTGGATCGTCAAAACGACTGGCTGCGCGTGCGCGCGCCCGACGAGTACGTCGCCTGGGTGCATGCCGGGTATGTGGCGACGGGTCCCGACGATTGGGGAAAGGACTGGGCCGAGCGCGCGACGGCGCGGTCCGTCGGCGCCGAGGTGCAGACCGATGGCGGCCGTCGCCGGCTCCCTCTCGGGGCGCGACTCTCGTTGCGGCGCGACGGCACCGTAGAGTTGGCGGATGGCGTCGTCGGCGCGATCGCCACCGGGGAGGTGCGCCGCGAGGGCGAGCTCCGCGCCGAGGCGCGACACCTCGCGCTCCCGGAACTGGCGCAGCGATCGTACGGTGGCGCGCCCTATCTCTGGGGCGGGCGCACCGAGTGGGGCATCGATTGCTCGGGCCTCACGCAGGCGGTGTACGCGGCGCGCGGGATCCCGCTGATGCGCGACAGCGATCAGCAGTTCGGTCAGGGCCGGGAGGTCGCGTTGTCGGCCGACGGCGCGGGCTACGCAGCCGGCGATCTCCTGTTCTTCACCGAGCGCGGACGCGTCTCGCACGTCGCGCTGTGGTCGGGGGGGGTCGCCGGCCGCATCGTGCATTCGGCGCTGTCGCGCGGCGGTGTCGGCATCGATGACCTCTTTGGATCGGAACCGCGTATGACGCGACTGCGCGCGAACCTTGTGGGTGTGCGGCGATGCGGCTGATCCTCTTCGACATCGATGGGACGCTGCTCTGGACCGACGGGGCGGGGCGCCGCGCGATCCAACAGGCCCTGCTCGACGAGATGGGGACCACCGGTCCGATCGACACCTATCGGTTCGACGGGAAGACCGACCCGCAGATCGTGCGCGAGTTGATGACGCTGGCGGAGCACCCGGACGCGGAGGTGGAGGAACGCATCGCCGCGGTGTGCCGGCGCTACGTCGGGCTCCTCACGGCCGAGCTGCAGAAGGCGCCGCACAACATGCGGCTGCTGCCGGGGGTCCGGGAGCTGCTGGCCGCCCTCGAGCCCCACGAGAGTGAAGGGCGGGCGTTGGTAGGGCTCCTCACGGGGAATCTCGCCGGCGGTGCGGCCCTAAAGTTGACAGCCG
>DATHDT010000191.1:0-3252 GCA_035318905.1 Gemmatimonadales bacterium
GGCGCTGAGCAGGGCGTTCACGTTCACGCTGTCGACGATCGAGTCCGTGAACGGGGGGGTCACCTGCGCGAACGTCGTCGTCGAATCGATGTCGAGCGGCAGCCGGTACAGCTTGAGCCAAAGATTCGTGGCGCTGGTATCGCGGTGCAGAATCTGGATCTGCAGCCGCGCCGAATCGACGATGATCGGCGAGGTCGTGGTGTCGTGGATGACGATGCTCGTGGGCATCGCGTTCAGGCGGAAGATCGCGCGACTGTCGACCGCCCCGGGCACGTCGGCGACCGCCATGACCTCGCCTCCGGCCGCCTCGACATACCCGCTGAACGCGCTGTCGCGCTCGATCATGTCGGTGAAGATCGTGTCGACGACGCCGATCTGGCCGCCGGGACAGAAGTCCGGGCAGACACCGGGCGCCGTGGCCTGCTCGGTGCACGCGGTCAGCGCGAGCAGCAGGGCGAGTCGAGTGAGTCGAACCTTCACCGGTCGAGCGTCTCCTTGGTGAACGCATCGGGCAGCAGCGCGCCGAGGGTCCAGCGTCGCTCGGTGGATGGGCCCACCGCGATCACTTCCAACTTGAGGCCGAACTCCGCCAGCAGCTGACGGCACGCCCCGCAGGGCGCCGCGGGCGGATCGACTTCGGTCGTCACCGCGATCCGCCGCAGCGACCGGGCGCCACCCGCGACCGCGGCCCCCAACGCCATCCGCTCGGCGCAGATCGTCAAACCATACGACGCGCTCTCGACGTTGCACCCGACGAACACGCGCCCGTCCTCCGCCTCGATGGCCGCCCCGACGTGGAATTCGCTGTACGGCGCCCAGGCGTTGCGCATCGCTTCGCGGGCCCGCGCCACCAAATCCGTCACGCCCATGCCTCCCCGAGGAACGACGTCCCGACAGCCAGGCGCGTCAGGCCGAAATACTCCGCCACCGTCTGCCCCAGATCTGCGAATGTACGTCGCACGCCCAGCGCCACCGGCCTTACGCGCGGCCCCAGCACCAGCACCGGGACCACTTCCCGCGAGTGGTCGGTCGAGGGCGTCGTCGGATCGTTGCCATGATCGGCCGTGAGAATCACCAGATCGTCCCGACGCAGCCGGGCGATGAGCCGCGGCACCCAGGCGTCGAGCTCGCGCAGCCCCTGATGAAACCCCGCCACGTCGTTCCGGTGCCCCCACGTCTGGTCGAATTCGATGACATTCACGAACACGAACCCCGTCTCCACCTCGTCCAGCGCCTGCTCGATGAGCCGGTAGGCATCGCCATTCGTGGGCGTGTGCTCGCTGCTGATGTTCCGGCCGGCAAACAGGTCGTCCACCTTGCCGATCCCCACCCGTCGCACGTCCGCCTCGGCCATCCGGTCCAGCAGGGTCGTCCCCACGGGCTCGAGCGAGAAGTCCCGGCGGTTCGCCGAGCGCCGGTATTCCCCCGGCGCCCCTACGAAGGGCCGGGCGATCACCCGGCTCACCGCGTGCTCCCCGATCAGCATCTCGCGGGCGACTTCACACGCCCGGTACAACTCCTTCAGCGGCACCGTGTTCTCGTGGGCCGCCACCTGAAACACCGAATCGGCCGACGTATACACGATCCACGCCCCGCTGCGCTGGTGCTCTGCCCCGAGCTCCGCGATGATCGCCGTGCCGGAGGCCGCCTTGTTGCCCAGCCACCCCCGGCCTGTCCGTCGAGCGAATTCGTCCACCAAGGGAGTCGGAAACCCCTTCGGATACGTCCGGAACGCCCGTTCCAGCAGGACGCCGCAAATCTCCCAGTGACCCGTGGTGCTGTCCTTCCCTGGCGAGGCCGGTACCGCTACGCCGTGAGCGGCGGTCGGTCTGACCCCGAGCGCAAGCCCGGGGATCTCGGACCCCACCCGACATTTCCCCAGCCCCAGCCTTTCCAGGTTCGGCAACTTCAGTCCACCGACCGCCCGCGCGACATTCCCAAGAGTGTCCGACCCTTCGTCCCCATACGCCGCGGTATCGGGGGCCGGACCAATGCCCAACCCATCCAGCACGATGATGGCGGCGCGCTTGCTCACTTGTACTCGCGCGGTAGACGCTGACCCAGACCCGCGAGCACCTCATGCGGGATCGCCTCGCTCCACGTCGCGAACTCGTTCAGGGTGATGCGCTGCTTCGCTTCCTCCCCGATGATCGTCGCCACGTCTCCCACCTGCACTTCCGTTGCGCCGGTCTCGACGAGCGTCATGTCCATCTGCACGGCGCCGACGATGGGGCAGCGTTTCCCTCGCAGCAGCACCTGCGCTTTCCCGCGAACACCAGCCTCCCGGCGAATGCCGTCCGCGTACCCGATGCCGAGCGTTGCGACGACCGTATCGCGCGGCGCCACCCAGCTGGCGCCGTAGCTCACGCTCTCGCCCTTCGGCACACGGCGCACGCTGAGCACGCGGGCCCGCACGGTCACCACCGGCTTGGGCTGCTCGAACGCCGCGCCGGGAGCGCCGCCATAGAGAAAAACGCCCGGCCGCACCAGATCGAATGCGAATGCCTTGCCCCGCACCGCCGCGGCGCTGTTGGCGACGTGCAGCAGAGTCGGGCGTCGCGGCAAGCGCTTGACCGCGGACAGAAAGCGCTCCAACTGCAGTTCTGGCGAGCCGTCGTCTCGATCGGCGGAATGAAAGTGGGTGTAGCACCCCTCGAGCGCCGCCGTGTCCACCGCTTCGCCGAGCTCGTCCACTTCATTCCAGCGGGCACCGGCGCGGCCCATGCCGGTGTCGATCTCGACGTGGAACGGACGCTCGCTGCGCGTGGTCCATTCGAGAATGCTGCCCGCGTCGCCCAAGGCCGGCGTGAGTTGGTGGAGATCGTATTGGTCGAACAACTGAGCGCGCGTCGGCATGAACACGAGGATCGGCCGCTTGATGCCGGCCGCTCGCAGCTCGGCGCCCTCCTCGATCGTCGCGACGCCGTATCCCCAGGGCTCGAGCTGCTCCAACGCCCGCGAGACGGCCACGGCGCCGAGTCCGTACGCGTTCGCCTTGACGACCGGGAGCAACTTCGTGCCCGCGATGCGCGCCACAGTGCGGGCGTTCTCGACGAGGGCACCCAAGTCCACATCGATCCAGGCCCGGCTGCCCGATTTGCTCATGTACACCGTATCTTAAGGCGGGCGTATGATACCCGGCTCGGAGGCTAAATGCAAGGCGATTCAGCGCTTGGACGTGCTCTCGCGCTCGTGCGCGACTTGCGGACCCGCTGTCCAAGCGCTGAATCGCCTTGCATTTAGCCTCCGAGC
>DATHDT010000192.1:0-5175 GCA_035318905.1 Gemmatimonadales bacterium
CCACACCTCCGTCCGCATGCCCCCCCCGAGCGCTCCCCCGACCAGCGCTCCACCCGCCGCGCCCGCCGCGGCCCCGATGAAAACGCCGAGACCGGCGAATGGGTCCCCCGAGTCCATGGTCGCAGAGGCGACGACTGCCCCCACGATGCCACCGACCAGGACGCCGATCAGCGCCCCTTCTCGGGTGTGGCCATAGCTCCCGCGCGTGACAGCCAGTCCACCCAGGTCGCCCAAGGCGAGAGGTTGAGGCGCAATGTCGTAGCCCGTTAGCAGGACGATGGTGTCTCGGGTCACCCGCACGACGTTCCCGACGATCGGCGCTCCGCCATGCGGCGCGGCACGCACGCGCATCCCAGGCCACGGCCCGATCGCCTCCGCATCCAGTCGCGCATCCATCGCCCGGAAGAGACTGGGCGCGCGGTCACGATGACCCAGCTCGAGCAACTGCGCGGGCTTGGTGACGACGCGGACCGAAGTGAGCGACCCGGTGTCCCGTGCGATCCAGAAGCGAACGTACTCGCCCTTGCTGAAGAGCCCCGGTGGTTTTCGCCCGATGACCACGCGGGTGAGTGAATCGGGCCGGGTGACCTCGGCCACCGCCAAGCCTTGTTGGCGAACCGCCGCTTCGGCGACCGCCGTAAGCGTGTCCGGTGATGCGGCATAGTGGGCGAGCTGGCCGGCATCGGGCGGCAGCGCCCGCATCATGCCAACCGTTGCGCAGCCCACGGCCGCCGGGAGCACTGCAATGAGCGACAGGCGAGACAAGTACATCAGAGGCTCCGTGTACGGGTTCACACGGAGCCTCGCTTCCCTGCGTCAGGCTATCGTCAAGAAGGCCTAGATGCCGCGGCCTCGGGGACGCCGTGGACGTGCCCCGGCGGCGCCGGGCCGTCGCCCACCCTGCCCCATCCCAGGTCCCATCCGACCTCCCCCGGCGCCACGCCGCTGCGCGCGCATCTCCATCACGCGCCCCATGAGCCGCTCGCGCATCTGCTGGTACCGTGCCCGCTGGACCGGCGTCAGATAGGTCCCCATCTCGCGATCTTCATCCTGCTCGATCTTGAGCATCTGCGCGCGCGCCGTCTGGTTCGCGTCCATCAGGCGTTTCACGCTGTCGCCGTTGGCCGCGACCCCAGGCTGCATCTGATCCTCGAGGGCCCGGCGCCGCTCCATTTGCTGGCGCATCAGCGTGCGGCGCTGCGTCCCAAACTTCTCCTGGCTCGCGCGCAACTTGGTCGCCTGGTCGGGTGTGAGTTTCAACTCCTCCTGCACGCGCTGCGAGAACCGCTCCTCGATCTGCGCGCGCAGCCGCTCGGCCTCCGCCGTGTCGGGTCGGGCCGGAGTCACCGGCTCCTGAGCCGACAGGGTAGACGCGAGCGCGAGTGTGACCACCAGGACGAAGCGATTCATTAGCCCTCCAGAGAGCGCAGCACCGCTTGCAGCTGCTGCGCATCGAGATCGTCGAGATCGCCGTCGGGGAGCGTCGTGCTTCCCAGGTTCAGCGTCTCGTCCAGCGTATTCAGCACATCGCGCAATTGATCGGCGCTCAAGTCGGTCAGGTCGTCCGTGACGAAGTGCGCCCCGTGCGCTGCCCCCCCCGTCGGGCTTCCGAGCTGCCGCCACACGAGGCCTCCGCCAACCAGTACGACCACCGCCGCGGCGATCCGCAACCACGCCGGCTGCATCCAGGCCGGACGCGTGGCGCGCGCCGGCGCCCTGCGGAGCCGCTCGACCACCGCCGCGGCGACGCGCTCTACGTCCAGCTTCTCGGCGGCTTGGACTCCGAGGCGCCGGGCGGCGTCGTGCAACTTGGCGTCTTCGTTCACTGCAGTCTCTCCTTCAAGCGTTTGACGGCGTGGTGATAATGCACCCGGGCCGCCCCCTCCGTCGTATCCAGCGCCGCGGCGATTTCGTCGTACTCGAGCCCTTGCTGCGCGCGCAACAGGAACACCTCACGCTGCAACCTGGGCAGCTCTCCGACACCCACCGCGAGCCGCGCTTCCGCCTCCCCCGCCTCGGCCCGTTCGTGCGGATCGCCGTCCCGGGCCGCGAGTCCCTCGTCCAAGGGCACCACTTTGTGTCGCGCCGCGCGCCGGCCGTGATCCTTCAGCACGTTGCCGCCGATCGTCAGGAGCCAGGTGCGGAACTGGCAGTGCCCGCGGAATCGATCGACGGCCCTAAACGCGCGGATGAATGTGTCCTGAACCAGGTCCTCCACGTCGGCCTCGGGCGCGCCAGCGCCGGCCAGGAACCGCGCCAGCGCCCGTGCGTGACGCCGCACCAGCTCCGCCGCCCCCTGCTCGTCTCCCCGCTGCCACGCGGCGATGAGCGCCGAGTCTGGAGCCGGGGAGATGCTGACGGCGAGGGACTGGGGTTGGGCCATTGGCTCCAGGCTGTAGACGTAGCAGTTGCGTGGATATTAAGGACGGGGTAGCTTCCCGATTCGAACACCCGTTCGAACCCATGCGTCCCTACGACGAACGTCTCGACCACCTTCTCGCTCAGGCCGCCCGGGTCTTTGCCGAGAAGGGGTACCACTCGACCACGATGCGTGACCTCGCGGCCGCGAGCGGGATGTCCCTGGCCGGGATGTACTACTACACGCGCAGCAAAGAGGGTCTCCTGGCGCTCATTCAGCAGCGCTGCTTCACCCGCGTGCTGGCGGGCGCGGAGCAAGCGGTTGCCGCCGCCCGGGACCCGGCAGAACGTTTGCAAGCCTTCATTCGCCATCACGTGACCTTCTTCGCCGGGCACATGGCGGAGATGAAAGTGTTGTCGCACGAGCCCGCGCGCGGCGTCGCGGCGATCAAGCGGCGTTACGTCGATTTGCTCGAGAAACTCCTCAAGAACGCGGCGCCCGACGAGGCTGCGGTCGACCGCAGCGCGGCGGCCTACGTGCTTTTCGGCATGATGAATTGGATCTACAACTGGTACGACCCCGCCGGGGAGATTGACCCTGAACGCCTGGCGGCCCTCATCACGCGTATTTTCCTCGGCGGCTTCGTCGAGGCTCCGGAGGCAAAGGTGACTCATGGCCACATTAACTGAACCCCAGATCAAGACCCTCATCCACTACACGGCCGAAGACGGGCTCGCCATCATCGAGCTCGACGATCCCCCGGCGAACACGTACACGCACGAGATGATGCGCCAGCTCGATGACGCGATCCTCAAAGCGCGTTTCGACGACGACGTGCACGTTATCGTGCTGCGCGGCAAGGGCGACAAGTTCTTCTCCGCCGGCGCGAATATCGGCATGCTCAACTCGGTCACACCGCGCTTCAAGTACTTCTTCTGCCTGCATGCGAACGAGACGCTGAACCGGCTCGAGCAGACGCCGAAGCTCACGATCGCGGCGCTCAACGGGCATACCGTCGGCGGCGGCCTCGAAATCGCCATGGCGTGCGACATCCGGCTCGCCAAGGAAAACGCGGGCAAGATCGGACTCCCCGAGGTGAACCTCGGCGTCCTCCCCGGCACCGGCGGCACGCAGCGCATGGCGCGCATCCTCGGCAAGTCGTTGTCGATCGAATTGATGGTGAAGGGCGAGCTGTTCTCGTTCGACCGCGCCAAGGAGATTGGCCTCGTGAACGAGATCTTCGACGCCAAGGACTTCTGGGGCCAGGTCTTGCTCTACGCCAAGCAGTTCTGCCCGCCTCACAAGGCCTCGAAGGCCGTCGGGTTGATCAAGCGCGCGGTCCAGTCGGGCGCGGAAGTGCCCTTCGAGTCGGCGCTGGCGATCGAGCGTGAGCTGCAGCAGCAGCTCTTCCAGAGCGAAGACGCCAAGGAAGGGATCGCGGCGAATCAGGAGAAGCGGGTGGCGGAGTTCAAAGGGAAGTGAAGACCGACCTCTTCATCAATAACGAGTGGCGCCCGGCCACGGCCGGGAAACGCTTCCCGGTCGAGAACCCGGCCACCGAAGAGGTGATCGCCGAGGTCGCCGCGGGCGATGCGGCCGACGTGGACAATGCCGTCCGGGCCGCCAAAGCCTGCTTCGAGTCTTCGGCGTGGCGGGAGATGTCGGGGAGGAAGCGAGGCAAGCTCCTCTTCAAAGCGGCGGACCTGCTCGAGGCGCGGCTCGAGGAGTTTTCGCGGCTCGAGAGCGCTCAGAACGGCAAAACGCTGTTCGAGGCGAAGATCGAGCTGACGATGACGGTCAACACGCTGCGCTACTACGCGGGGTGGACCGACAAAATCGTCGGCGATACGCTCCCGGTGGACGGTCCGTTCCTCGCGTACACCCTGCGCGAACCGATCGGCGTGGTCGGCGCGATCGTGCCGTGGAATTTCCCGCTCAACATCGCCAGTTGGAAGTTCGCGCCCGCGCTCGCGGCGGGATGCACGGTGATTCTGAAACCGGCGTCCGAAACCCCGCTCACCGCCCTGCTCTTTGGCGAGCTGGCGCTCGAGGCGGGGCTTCCGGCAGGCGCCTTCAACGTCGTCTCGGGCGGTGGGTCGACGGCGGGAGCGGCCCTGGTGCGTCATCCCGACGTGGACAAGATCTCGTTCACGGGCTCGACGGAGGTGGGGCGTCAGGTGATGAAAATGGCGGCCGAGACGAACAAACGCGTCACCATGGAGCTGGGGGGTAAGAGCCCCAACATCATTTTCGCAGACGCCGACCTGAAGGCCGCGGTGCGCGGCGCGCAGACGGGCATCTTTTACGGCAAGGGTGAGGTCTGCGCCGCCGGCTCGCGGCTCCTCGTCGAGCGGTCGGTGCACGACCAGGTGGTCGAGCAGCTCGCCGAGGGCGCAAAGAAGCTCACGCCTGGCGATCCCCTCGACAAGAATACGCGCCTGGGTGCCCTGGTGTCGAAGAAGCAACAGGAAACGGTGCTCTCGTACATCAAACAGGGCGTGGACGAAGGGGCCAAGGTCGTCGCCGGGGGGAAGGCCGCGAAGCACAACGGCAAGGGCTACTTCGTCGAAGCGACCGTGTTCGACGGCGTGCAGCCCGAAATGACGATCGCCCGCGAGGAGATCTTCGGTCCCGTGCTCGCCGTGCTCTCCTTCGATGACTTCGAAGCGGGCGTGAAGCTCGCGAACAATACGATCTACGGGCTCGCCGCTGGGATCTGGACGAAGGACATCCAGAAGGCGCACCGTGCCGCCAAGGCGATTCGCGCCGGGACGGTGTGGATCAACTCGTACAACTTCTACGACTCGGGCGCTCCC
>DATHDT010000193.1:0-3527 GCA_035318905.1 Gemmatimonadales bacterium
ATTCGCCACCAGGGCATCCGAGGCAAAACGATCGATCACGTCCGTGAATAGCACGGTGAGCGCGCGCTTGCGATTGCGGGCCGCCAGGTACCGGAAGGCCCCGGGGTAATCCGGCTCGACGAGCTTCGGCTCGACCACCGCCAGGACATCCAGCACCTGGCGCACCCCGGCCCGTCCCCGCTGCGGCGCCACGAAATGCTGCACGCCGTCCGCGAATGTCATGATCCCCACGTCGTCGTCGTTCTGCGCGGCGGCGTATGCGAGCTCGAGGGCGGCCTGGACTACGAAATCGAGGCGCGCGACGCCCCCCGCGATGTCGGCGGTCATGAGACGGCCCAGATCGAGGACGAGCAGCACCTGCTGGCGTCGCTCGGCCTCGTACTGGCGCGTGATGACCTTGCGCCGCCGCG
Organism: Gemmatimonadales bacterium; assembly: GCA_035318905.1. Lineage (GTDB taxonomy): Bacteria > Gemmatimonadota > Gemmatimonadetes > Gemmatimonadales > GWC2-71-9 > 20CM-2-65-7. The sequence goes on from DATHDT010000193.1 coordinate 411, forward strand.
CGGTCGCTTTCCAATCGATGTGCCGGATGTCGTCGCCGGGCACCCACTCACGCAGGGACTCGAACAGGCGCCCCTCCCCGAGCTCCCGCACGGATTTCTGGCCCGCCTCGCGGCGGCGTTGCGCCTGGGCGAGCGAGGCACGAAGCCGGATCGAGACGAGCGGCGGGTACACGATGACTTCCCACGGCAAGCTGATGCGCGCGCGGCGGCGGCCCAATCCCAACGGTCCGTAACTGTCGACGACGAATCCGCCGGATTCTTCACGGCCGCGCCGCAGCGGGATGACGGACAGCGTCTCGCGCATGTCGCCATCCGCCGGCACGGCGAGCGTGTGCGGCGGCTGCACGCCGCCCAACAAGTCGGGTCGAATCTCGCGCACGCGCAGCCGGGCGCGCCGCGGGCCGCCATTACTCCAGCGGTACGCGACTTCACCGGCATGGCCGACCGACAACGCGGGCAGGGGCTCACGCCACACCAGCAGGCCGTCTTGATCGAGGGACACGGCCAGCACGGCGTCGATCCACAACAGGGCGACGAGCGCGGCGTCGGCGAGGAGCATGGCGTCGAGCGCCCACGGGACCCAGAAGCCGGCGATCCCCAGGATGCCGAGGGCGGCCGCGACGATGAGCGCCCGGCGCGTGAACAGGATGCCGGCCCACCGTCCGAGCGCGTACCAGAGCATGATGAACGCTCCGGTCACGAGGCCCACGCCCAGCAGGAGCATCATGGTCAGGCCGTCGGGGCTTCGGTCTTGTCGAGGATCGCCTTGAGTGCCTGGTCGGCGGTGACACCCTCGAGCTCGAGCTCGGGAGCGACGCTCACGCGGTGCCGCAGCACCGCCGGCGCGAGCAGCTTGACGTCATCGGGGATCACGTAGTCGCGCTCCTCGATCAGGGCCGCGGCGCGCGCGGCCTTCAACAACGAGACCCCGGCGCGGGGGCTCGCGCCGAGCGTGAGCGACGCCGCTTCGCGTGTGGCGCGGACGATCGTCGTGATGTACGCGGTGATGCGCGGCTCCACCCGCACCGTTTCGACGGCGGCGCGCAGCTTCTCCAGTCCGGTCGCATTCACGACCGGTTTCACGCCGTAGGTAGCGGGGCGGTCCGCTTCGAAGCCCTCCACGTACTTGGTGAGAATCCCCTGCTCCACCGGCGCCGACGGGTAGCCGACGAGCGCCTTCACCATGAAGCGATCGAGCTCCGCTTCCGGCAGCGGGTAGGTCCCCTCGAACTCGATCGGATTCTGCGTCGCGAACACCGTGAACGTCTGGGGCAGTGGATGACTCTTGCCGTCCACCGTCACCGTGCGTTCCTGCATCGCCTCGAGCAGGGCCGCCTGTGTCTTGGCGGGCGCGCGGTTGATCTCGTCGGCAAGCACCAGATCGGCGAAGATCGGTCCCTGCCGGAACGTGAACTCGTGCGCGCCTGTGAGCAGGGTGATGCCGGTGATGTCCGCGGGCATCAAGTCGGGCGTGAACTGAATGCGCACGAACTTCGCCTCGAGGGCGAGCGCGAGCGCACGCACCAGCAGCGTCTTGGCGGTCCCGGGCACGCCCTCGAGCAGGATGTGGCCGCGGGCGAGCAGGCACACGAGCACTTCGCGCGTGGCCGACTCCTGCCCGAGCACCACCTGGCGCATGGCTTCTAGAATGCGTCGCGCGTCGTTCGCGGGCGTAGTTCCTCCCACACATCCTCCACGGCTTGGGCGGTGGCGAGCACCTGTTCCGGGGCGCCGCCGCGTTGATTGAGTTGATTGAGAATGGCCCGCAGGCGAAGCACGGCGCCCCGCCCGCGAGGGGTCGTCGTGGCCAGCGACACGGATTCGAGCCACGCGTTCAAGTCCGCGCCGCCGACGTGGCCGGTGCGGCTCAACCGTCGCCGCAACCCGGCGACGATCCGCTGCACGGCGACGCCAGTCTCTTCGGCGCCTTCGAGTCCCGCCGCCAGTGCCTCGAGGTGCTCGAGGGGCGAGCGGCGGCGCCGCTCGATCACCGCGCGCGCCGGACCGAAGCGCACCGCCGTCACGGCCAACCACACCAGCCCGACCGCCACGAGCTGGAGAATCGCCCACCCGACCGGGGAACGGAGAGCCCATTCCCACGTGACGGCTGCCACTCCCGGCGTCTCGCGCGCGAACCCCTGATGGTACTCGTCCCACACGACGCGGCCCCGACCCGTCGTCATCAGGATCGGCAGGACGACGTACGGCACGTCCGTATTGCGCCACACCCTGTTGCGGAACCAACCGGCGTCCGCAGCCAGGGTGATCGTGCCGCCGCTCGCGTACCGCAGCCGGAGCACGACGGGCTGGCCTTTCATCGCGGCGACCAGCGTGTCCTGCGCCACCGGCGCGAGCGTGTCGCAGGCTTGGTTTTCGGTGGCGACGCCGCGCTTGACCAGCGCGGAGAGCCGCGCGTCGCGGTGTCGCGGCACGAGCACGCGCGCCGCGCGCGGCAACTGGAGGCGCGCCCCGTTCTCCTCGATCGGCTTGACCGTGCTGCTGTCGTCGACGTAGCCCTCGGGCTCCCGTCGCCACCCCGCGCAGCGCGTGATGCCGCCGCCGTGCCCCGCGGCGATCACCGCGCCGCCGTGCGCGACGAACGCCACGACCTCGTCGAGCTCGACGTCGTCGAGGGAGATGGGCGGATTCAGGACGACGAGGAGCGACGCCCGCGTCCGCCGCGCGGTCGTATCGCCCGAAAACCCGAAGAGGGTCGTGCGACGCCGTTCCATCGGGCGGCCCAGCCGCACCATCACGCGGTACAGGGCCTGGCTCCCGTCGGGACCGCTCAGATACGTCGACGCGCGGCGGTCCGGCTCCGCCGGCTTGGGTGTGCGGTTGGCGGCGAACACGGCGACGCCGACCGCCGTCGCGATGAGCAGGACGAGCCCGATCTCAAGCCGGTACGACATGCTGCGTCAACTGATCCGCCGTAGCACCGAATGCCTGATACTCGAGCTCGTCGCACGGCACGGCGCCGAAGAGGTGGCGGTACAACGACGCCACGAGGCTCGCGAAGGTCGCGCGCCCGGCGTCATCGAGGTGCACTTCGCCTACGTACTCCGCGGGGGTCTTGGACGCGTGGAACCGGACCGCGTTGGCGCGCTCCAGGTCGAG
>DATHDT010000194.1:0-12135 GCA_035318905.1 Gemmatimonadales bacterium
CGCGCTCGTGAGGGCGTCGGGCCCGCCCTTTGCTCCCTGCGCGTTGAGCACCCCCGCATCGTTATCCACTCGCTGCGCGGAAAAGAGGGCCAGCTCGAAATCGACGATCGCATTCTGCTGCGCCGTCGAGGGCGACGCGGCGGCCTGGGCATGCCCGAGTGTCGCGTCCATCGCTTGGTGGGCAAGGTTGGTCCGCAGGTTTGCCATCAGCGTCGCGCCGCTCGTCAGCGGTTGGACGGTTTCCCGCCCGTCGAACATCACGGCGCTGAGGAAGCGCAGGTTGGTCGTGGGCAGTGGGCGGCGGTACACCGACGCGACCGCGGGCGATCCTGCGAGCGCGCACCCGTAGGGGTCCTGCACCGGAGTGATCGTGAACTCCGCACCGGCGGGGACCGTCAGACCGACGCGAATCACGCCGTGGCTGAGCAGCAGGCTGTACCCGGCGGCGCCCCCCGCGGGCGTGACTGAAGGACAATTCGCGCCGTCTACGGAAGCAAACAGCGGATCGGTGAGACCCCTGGCCGCGAACGTGGCCTGCACGGCCGTGGCGCTCAAGCCCCATCCGTCGGATTGCAGATGACAGGTGGCGCAGCTCCGACCATTCGTGCCGAGGCTTTGGAAGAACGGATTGCCTTGATCGATGGAACCGTTCGTCGAGACCGTGGCGATCTGGCCGCTGGGATCGTCCAGCACGAACTGGCTCAGGGGGGTCCGGTCCGCCGCCAAGCCGGGGGACAGGGGAGCTGGATCGTCGCGCGTGCACGCCGGGACCAGGGCGGTGGCGAGGAGAGCAGCGAGCACGAATGGGGCGCGGACGGTCGAACGCATGATTTCCCTCCTGAGCGGTGTGGTGGCCTTAAGAGGGATATCGGAATCGGGTCCCTAAACCCGACAAAACAGCGCGGCTCTAGGGTGTGGTGGGCTTCAGGGAGGCGAGGAGAGCCTGCGCCTGGCGGGTGAGGGGGTGCTCCGGGCCCACGCCGAAGGTCAGCGCCCGCGTGGCGGCCGTGGCGGCAACCCGGGCCGCGCTGCTGTCGCCGGCGGCCAGGTGTGCCCGGGCCTCGAGCAGCCGCGCCCGGCCCACCCCGCCGCTGCGCTCTTCGGCAAGCGAATCCACGGCGGCGGACGTGGCGGCGGCACGGGCGTACTCGAGCGCCAGGGCGGGTTGGCCGAGATCGAGCGCCGTCTCAGCGACGCGGAAGACCACGGGCCGCAGGCGGGTGCGCCCCTTCCCCTCGAAGTAGCCGTTGGAGCGCAACGCGGCCAGGAAGCTGGCCTGGGCGAGCGCCGGGCGTTGGGCCGCCAGGGAGAGGAGGCCGGCCAGCGTGGCGGTGTCCGGCACTACATCGTCGGTGTTCTTCACCCGCGGATAGGCGCGGGCGATCCTTGCGAATCGGGCGGCGCTCGTTCGCGCTCGAGCTGTCTGTCCCAAGGCGATCTCTGCCCGGGCGAGCCCGTACAGCCCTCGCCCCTGCCAGAAGGAGTTGGCTTCGGCGTCGGCCCGGGTCACGATCATCGCGAAGTACTTGCGGGCCGAGTCGGCGTAGCCCTGGGTCAGCGCGGTCTCCGCATAGTGAATCAGGGGCTGCCAGTCGATCCGTCCATGACGGTCCGCTGCGGCCGCTCGAATCAACACGTCGTGCAGCAACCGCTCGGCCTCGGCCGTTTCCCCCAGCTTGATGAGCACGAGCGCCGCATCGTGCTGGATGATCGTGCGCGAGAGCATTCCGCCGCGTCCCGTGCTGTCCATCCCCTGGATGGCCCGGGCAAAGACTGACAGGGCTTCCCGCGCGTGACCGCTGCCGTCCAATGCCGCCCCCAGGCCGTCCAGCAGCCCGAAATAGGTTGCGTCGCGCGTCTGGCCCAGGCGCTCCTTGATCGCCAAGGCGCTCCGAAACGCCGCGGCGGCTTGATCGTCATTTCCCATCTCGACATCCAGGCCGCCCCGAGCTTCGAGACATCCGACGGTCACGATGGGATCCGCTGCCCGCGCCAGCAGGGAATCGGTCGCGGCCAGCACCGCCAGGGCCTCACTGTACTTGCCCTGGGTGCGCAGCTGAGTCACGCGGTCGCACTGCACCTGGGCCATGAGCGCCGGAACGCCGAGCGCCCTGGCAATGGAGTCCGCCGTGTTGAGCAGTGTGTCGCGCACGCGGCGGTCGCCGATTTGTCCATAGAGGCCGGAGAGATCCACCAAGAGGGACGGGAGGAATCGGGGATCACCACCGGACTGGTGGAGCAGAAGGGAGCGGCCTCGATCCAGGAGCTCCCCCATCGTCATCGGGCGATCACCCACCTCGGACAACAACAGTTTCTGAAACTCGACTTGCGCGTTGGCGCGCTCTGTCTGATAGCGTGCCACATCCCGCTGGACGCGGGCTGCACGGGCCTGCAACGCGGTGATCACCGCGGCCCCGATCAGGGCGAGCCAGACCACGACGCCGCCGAGCACCGCGGCACGGTTCCGTCGGACGAATTTCCCCGTGCGATAGGTCCACGTCGGCCGGCGTGCCGAGACCGGCAAGTGGTTCAGGTACCGGGTGAGGTCTTCGGCGAACGCCGCGACGGTCTGGTAGCGACGGGCGGGTTCCTTCTCGAGCGTCTTGGCGACGATGTTGTCCAGGTCTCCGGCGAAGATCTTCCGCAGCCGCTCGACCTTCACTGCCCGCGACATCGGGGGCGGCTCCAGCTCGATAATGGCGCGCGCCCGCGCCGCGGGCGTGGGGCAGTCCTCGTTCGTCGGGTGTCGACCGGCGAGCAGTTGATACAACAGGATGCCGAGGGCGTAGATGTCGGTTGCCGTCGAGACGGCCTCGCCCCGGATCTGCTCCGGGGCTGCGGCATCGAGTGTGAGGAGTCGGTCCCGGGTCACCGTGCTGTCGTCCGGCGCCTGGTCGAGCAGTTTGGCGATGCCGAAGTCGAGCAGCTTCACGGTGCCGTCCCGTGTGACCAGGATGTTGGACGGCTTGAGATCTCGATGGACGATCAGGTTGGCGTGGGCGTGCGCGACGGCCGAGAGGACCTGTTGGAACAGCGCGAGCCGGGCCGGCACGTCGAGGTGTCGCTCATCGCCCCACGCATCGATCGCCGATCCGTCCACGTGCTCGAGCACGAGGTAGGGTTGGCCGCTGTCGCTGACGCCGGCATCGAGCAGTCGGGCGATGTTGGGGTGGGTCAGCCGGGCCAGGAGGCTGCCTTCGGCGCGGAACCGCGCCTGGCCCGCGGCGCCACCGAGCGCGAAGGTCAGGAACTTGATCGCGGCCGTGCCCTCGTAGCGGCCATCGCGGCGGCGCGCCAACCATACCGTGCCCATCCCGCCGTGGCCGATGGGGCGTTCCAGCTCCCACGGACCGAGGATTCTCGCCTCGGGCGACGCCAACAGGTCCGCGCCCGCGGACTGTGCAGGCTGTAGAAACCCATCCGCGTCGGCGCGAGCTTCACCCGCGAGGATTTGCTTGAGTCGCGCCGCGAGGTCGGGCTGCCGGCGCTGCAGCTCCTCGAGCCATGCGGCGCGCGCCGTCGGGTCCAAGTCCAGGGCGGCGTCGAGCAAGGGGCTGATCGCGTCCCAGCTGTTCGGGTCGAGGGGCGCCGTCATGAATGGAGGTGATGGTGGAGGATCACCCGGGCCTTACGCCAATCGCGCTGCACGGTGCGTTCGCTCACCGCCCGCATCGCCGCGATCTCGCCGAAGGAGAGTCCGCAGAAGAAGTGCAAGTCCACCAGCTCGGCGAGGGCGGGGTCGACCTTGGCCAACTCCTCCAGGGCGAGGCCGAGGTCGGTCAGCGCCGTGGCGTCGGGGCGGCCGGCGACGTCCATGTCTCCGAGGGAAAGAAGTTGAAACTCCCCGCCGCGCTTGTCCGCGGAGCGGCGCCGAGCGTAGTCGATGATCAAGCCACGCATCGCGCGGGATGCGTACGAGAGGAAGTGGGCCTTATCGGGGAAGCGCAACTGGTCGTTGTCGGCGAGGCTGAGGTATGCCTCGTGCAGCAGGGTCGTCGTGCTGAGGGTGGCGCCAAAGGGGAGACCGCGCAGGCGGCGCTCTGCCACGACGTGGAGCTCGTGATAGAGAGCGGCGAACAGCTGTTCGGGCTGCGTGGGAACCATGAACCGCACTTGGGAACGCGGGGTCCAAAATGCGCCCCTGGTAGCGCTCACGCAACAGATCTGTGCTTCGTCAAGGGAATGAGGCCGCCGCATCGCTGTCGCGCGCTCTTGCGGGCCGCAGCGCGGCTAGGAGACGCTCATAGCGCGAATTGCCGTGGAGCGCGTCGAACTCCGGTCGGCGCAGCCCGGCCCAGAGGTAGGGGACCGGCGACGCACGCTCCAAGCGGTCCAGCGCGGTCGCCGTGTCGCCCGCGGCCACCAGCGCCGCCATGATGAGCCAATGCTCGTTCCGCCCCGGCCAGTGCGCGAGCAGCGTCCGGGCTCGGGTCCGATCTCCCGCGTGAGCCACGACGATGGCGAGCACGCTCTCCATCACGATGTCGCCGGGCTGCAGCCGATTAGCCAGCTCGGCGTCCTCCTGGGCTCCGCGCACGTCGCCCGCCCAGAGACGAGCCAGCGCCCGCCAGCGGCGCGAGAACGCCGACGCGGGGTCCAGCGCCACGGCGCTGTCCATAAGGGCTACGGCCCGCGCGGCCTCACGAACGTGCGCCCACGCTGCCAGATCACTGAAGGAGATGGCGCGGCCCGGATCGAGCGCGAGCGCTTTGTGCAGCTCGCGGTCGGCCTCCTGGTTCCGCCCGAGCCAGCCGAGGAGCGCCCCGTACTGATGGTGTGCCTCGGCGTTGCTCGTGTCGAGGGCTATGGACCGCTCGAACGCCTGCACCGAACCGTCCATGGTGCGGGGCTGGGCGAAGGCGAGGAGGTACCCCCGCGCCATCCAGGCGTCGGAGGAGGTCGAATCGCGACGGAGTGCCCGGTTGGCAATGACGAGTCCACGCACGGCCAGGCTCTCGGTCGGTGTGTCGGGAAGGCGATAGTAATTACCACGCGCGATGGCGTACGCGTAGGCCGTCCGCCCGATCGCCGCCGCAAACCCGGAGTCGAGTCGCTCCGCTTCCCGGTACTCGGCGATAGCCCGCGCGGTCTGATCCGGTGACCGCCGGGCCAGAAGAAAATTGCCCCGCAGATAGTGGTCGTAGGCCGCGGGACTTCGCGTGGGCAGCGCCCGGGCCTCCGAAGAAGGGTCCGATTCCCCCACACGCATGGCCACCGCCCGCGCGATCTCCGACGGCAACGCGAGCAGCTCGTCTGGTTGCCGGTCGAAAACGTCGCCCCACGCCGCGACCGCCGTGGTCCCGGTCAGGAGCCGGACGGACACGCGGACGCGCGTGCCCACGCGTCGCACGTTGCCATCGAGCAGATAGTGTACGCCCAGCGCGCGGGCGATCGCCGGTGCGTCACCGGGCGACGCGCGCTGGGCACGCCGTACCACACCGGGCGACTTCACCTGCACCCGCGCGACGCTGCCGAGGAGGCTCGTGAGGTCTTCGGTCAGTCCGTCGGCGAGGTACGCGTCGGCCGTGTCGCGGGCATCGAAGTACAACACGGCGATGCTGTTCGGTGCGCGAGGACTCCAGGGGTGCCACAGCACGCCGATCGCGCCGAGACCGAGCGTGGCCGCAATGGCGCCCCAGATCGCGAAGTAACGGCGGCCTGCTGCCGGGGCACGTTCCGCCGCGGAGACACCCTCGACCGGCGCGATGAATCGGTAGCCCCGACGCGGCAGCGTCTCGATGTGCCGCGGGCTCTCGGCGGAATCGCCCAAGGCGGTGCGCAGTTTGTGAATCGCTGCGTCGAGACCCACATCGAATTCCACGAACGTCCCGGCAGGCCAGATCGCCTGGCGCAGGTCCTCGCGCGTCACCACTTCGCCTGGGCGCTCGAGCAGCAGCGCCAGGACCCGGAAGGGCTGCTGCTGAATCCGGATCTTGATCCCCTGCTTGAACAGCTCGCCCGCGTTCAGGTCGACTGCGAACACGCCGAAGCGCACCACGCGCCGCGGGGACCGCTCGGGACCTACCATCGCATCTCCAGATCAGGCTCCCCCGTAATCACCTCTCCTCCAAGCGTTTAGCGGGTCAGCCAGCGCTTTGCCACGAGTCAGCTGCGCGCCATCGACGGGCGAACGCGCCGGTGCAACAGTGGGGAGCATCGGCGTAAACGAACCTCAACGCAAGGAGGCAGCACATGTCAGCATCGCGCATGATCGCCACTCTCACCGCCGCCTTACTGGTCTCGAGCGGGTGTGACCGCAGCGCGACCGAAGCCGCCCCCACCGGGGCCTCGATGGGTGGTCCCCTGTACACGGTGTCGTCGGGAAGCCAGTCAACACTGCTCGGTCGGGCGACGTTCGGTGATCCGTCAGACCGGACCTTCAAGGTCAAGCGGATCTCGGGCGACTGGCACGTGGAAGTGAAAGCCACGCCCAACGTGGACATGGCCGTGCAGCGCATTGTCTTTCAGCCAGGGGGCCAGAGCGGCTGGCACCGCCACCCCGGTCCCGTGTTCATTCAAGTCGTGACCGGGACGATGACGTTCTACGAGTCCGACGACCCGACCTGCGCGCCGGTCGTTCGCACCGCGGGGCAGGGGTACCTCGATGTCGGCGAACACGCCCACATCGCGCGCAACGAGAGCGCGGCGCCCGCTGAGAACATTGTTGTGTACCTGGCTCCACAGGCGGCCGCGCTCAGGATTGACGCGGCGGATCCCGGGACGTGTCCGTTCTAGTATCGGGCGCCGGTCTCCAGTAAAAACGGCGAGCCCACCCGGCTCGCCGTTTTTGTTCGCCGTGCTTCTTCCTTGTCACCGACCCGTCAGCTTCTGCAGTGCCTCCGGATACCGCGCGCCCTCAACCGTGATCTTCGCCGCCGCCGCATCGATGTCCCGCAAATCCTCGCGCGTCAGATCGATCGCAGCACCTCCGAGGTTTTCTTCGAGGCGCTCCAGCTTCCGAGTGCCCGGGATCGGCACGATCCACGGCTTCTGCGCCAGCAACCAGGCGAGCGCGAGCTGCGCCGGGGTGGTCTTTTTCTTCGCCGCGAGACTGCGCAACACCTCGACGAGAGCCTGATTCGCCTTCCGAGCTTCCGGCGTGAATCGCGGGACGACGTTGCGGAAGTCTCCGGCGTCGAACGACGTGCTCTCGTCGATCTTCCCCGTGAGAAAGCCTTTCCCCAACGGACTGAAAGGCACGAAGCCGATGCCGAGCTCTTCGAGCGTCGGTATCACTTCCTGCTCCGGCTCTCGCCACCACAGCGAGTATTCGCTCTGGAGGACCGTGACGGGCAGGACTGCATGCGCGCGACGAATCGTTTTGACGCCCGCTTCAGAGAGGCCGAAGTGCTTCACTTTGCCTGCCTGAATCAAATCCTTGACCGCCCCCGCGACGTCTTCGATCGGGACGTCGGGATCCACGCGATGCTGGTAGAACAGATCGATCACGTCCACCCGCAGCCGCTTGAGTGAGGCGTCCGCGACCTGTCTGATGTGCGCCGGTCGGCTATCGAGTACGCTCCACCTCGCCTGCGGGGCGTCGTCGGCAGGTTTGAACCCAAACTTGGTGGCGATCGCCACTTTGCCGCGGAACGGCGCGAGCGCTTCGCCCACCTGCTCTTCGTTCGAGAACGGTCCGTAGACCTCGGCGGTATCGAAGAAGGTCACGCCCAGCTCGACGGCTTTGCGAATCAGGGCAATCATCTCGTGCTTCGGCGGGAATGGCGGGAACGAAAACGTCATTCCCATGCAGCCGAGTCCGAGCGCCGAGACCTCGAGGGTGCTCTTGCCGAGTCTCCGTTTCTCCATTCTAGAACTTCGACCAGAGGTACTGGTTCGTCACCTCATGATGAAACTGGATCTCGGCGGCCTTCACCTCGGCGCCGAGGGCCTTGGGACAGCGGTCCGCCTGCATCTGCTTCAGCTCGGCAAACTTGCCGTGGACATCCTCACCCAGCGCTTCTTTCAGGAAGCGGCTGCCCTGATGCAGGCGAATGGCGTCATAGATGTTGTCCGACAGGTACTTCGCGCCGTCGCCCTTACTCGCATCCGTCGGACCTTCGAGACCGGTCTTGAAGATCGTGTAGATCGCGAGATAGGGGTTGGCATCGGGCGCAATGGAACGAACCTCCACGCGCTTGGACCGCTCATTGCCCAACGGAATACGAATCATCGAGCCACGATCGATCGGGGAGGCCTTGATCTGATTCGGCGCCTCGAAGTGCGGGTCAAGCCGGCGATAGCTGTTCACGCTGGAGTTCAGCAGCAGGCAGATCTCGGCGCCATTCGAGAGAATCCGCTTGATGAAATCCCAGCCGGGTTGCGACAGCTGGTCCTGACCCTTCTCCTCCCAGAACAGATTCTTGCCCTTGCGCGCGACCGAGACATTGGTGTGCATCCCGTTGCCGTTGACGCCCGTCACCGGCTTCGGCAGGAAGCAGGCGGTCATGTCCATGCGGGCCGCCACCTGGCGCGACAGCAGCTTGTACAGCTGCACCTGGTCGGCGGCGATGACCGCCTCGGCGTAGCTGTAGTTCATCTCGAACTGCGACGGTGCCACCTCGGGGTGATCTTTCTCGTTGGCGAACCCCATCGCGCGCTGCACCTCGGCCGCCGTGTCGATGAACAGGCGGAGCGCATCGCCCGGCAGTGAGTGGTAGTAACCGCCCGTCGAGATGAACTCGAACTTCCCCGTCTCGTGATAGCGCCGCTCGGCATCGCGGCCCTTGAAGAGGAACCCTTCGATCTCGTTGGCCGCGAAGCACGTCGTGCCGTCCTTCGCGAACAGCTTGTCGGTGTACTGCTTCAGCAGGCCGCGGGAGTCGGCAGCGTAGGGCGCGCCATCGCGCTCCAACACTTCGGCCATGGCGAGGACTTTCCCCGGACCAAACACGTCGGAGGGGAGCCAGTAGAACGCCGGCCAATCGACGCGCAGCCGCAGATCGGATTCCCGCTGCTGTGAGAACCCGCGGATCGACGAGCCGTCGAACGTGAGATTGTCGACCGAGGCGAGCAGGAACTTCTTGTCGTAATCCAGCATGTGAAACCGGCCTTCGAGGTCGGTGAAGCAGACCGTGACGGCCTTGATGCGCTTTTCGTCCTTCAGGTACTTGAGGCGCTCCTCCTGGATCTTGTCCGCCGGTACGCGGTCGAGCCGCTGCTTCTTGGCGGCGAGGTTACGGTCCTCCAGCTCGTCGTAGGGGATCTCCAGGAAATCACGCAACGGGGTCGTCATGCACACTCGTGGGATGAGGGTGAAACAGCACCGGCGATAAGAGACGAAAAGTTAGCTTCCCCCTGCGGATTCCTCTAGGATCGCACCGGTTCATAGGTATTGATCACCACCCCACTCGGAAAAGCCGTCGCGCCGGTCGAGCGTAGCGCCTTCCGGTCCTTGAAGATCCGCATGCCGCGGCCGATCGTGACCGGGTTGACGAAGATGTTGAGCTCGTCGATCAGATCATGCTCGATCAAGGCGCTTACGAACGTCGCACCACCGTATACGACGATGTCTTTTCCGGACTGACGTTTGAGCGCGTTCACGGCCTGAACCAGGTCGCCGCTTTCCACCCGCACATTCTTGCCCTCGACACGCGTGAGCGTCTTGCTGAACACGACTTTCGGCGTGTCCACCATCCTCTGCGCGAAGACGTATTCGGGGCTCTCCGGTAACACGGCCTCCCAGTACTTGATGAAGCCGTCGGTCATTTTTCTGCCGAGCAGGATGGTGTCGCTCGTATCGGTCAGCTGGACGATGCGCGCGATGACCCCCTCGTCGAGGCTCCGCGTCATCCAGTCGAGCTGGCCGTCCGGCCCCCCGACGAACCCGTCGACGGTCATCTGCACCTGCAGCTTGAGCTTGCGCGTCGCCATAAGAGCGTGTCCTGGTGGTTGGTTTCACCTATACGACGAATCCACTACCCCAAAATCGACGTCCTCACTCCCTGACCCCCTCTCCGTTCCGGAGAGGGGGGACGAACATTGAGGCGTCGTTCCCCCTCTCCGGAACGGAGAGGGGGTCAGGGGGTGAGGACTGACTCTTTCGGGAGCTCCACGCGAATGGCAGCCCCGAGCACGATCAATGGAACCGTCGCGAGCGCGGCGACCATCGCCAGCACCGGGAATCCCCAGGTACTCATCACGACCCCGGATAGTGCCCCAGCCGACGCGCCCGCCAATCCCATGATCAGGTCCGAGAAGCCCTGGGCCGACGCGCGCAGGTCGAGCGGCACGGATTCCGTGAGGAGCGTCGAGCCCGCCACCATCGTGCACGACCAGCCGAGCCCCACCGCAAAGAGTCCCGCACCCAGGCGCGTCGTGTCGTAGCCGGCGCCGCCCGCGAGCGCGCACGCGGCTACGAGCAACGCGATCCCCGTGAAGATCAGTGGCCGGCGGCCGAGCCGATCCGTCAGCCAGCCGACGAGGGGGGCAAAGGCGTACATCCCCGCAATGTGCACGCTGATGACCACGCCGACGATGCGCAGCGTATGGGGTGCGTCATGGCCCGCGCCGCGAATGTGGACCGGCGTCATCGCCATGATGCCGCTCATCACCATCTGGCCGACCGCCATCGCCGTGACGCCGAGGACGGCCGGTGCCCGCGTCGCAACCGCACGCAGCCCGTCGCGCAAGCGCCGGTGCCCGCCCCCGTCGCCTCCCGCCGCGCCGGCGAGCAGCGCGGGGTCCGGTCGGAGCAGGGCGAACACGGCGAGGCCGGTGACGACGAAGAGGAGCGCCGAAAAGAAGTACGGAGCGGCGAGTGTCGGGACCCCGAATCGGGACAGCGCAGTGCCCGCCGGGGCCGCGAGGTACGGGCCCGCCACCGCGCCGATGGTGGTCGCCCAGACGATGAGTGAGAGATGCCGTGCCCGCAGCGCCACGGGCGCGAGATCCACAGCGGCGTAGCGCGCCTGATAATTGGCGGCCGTCGCGCCACCGAACAGGAAGAAGCCGAGAAACAACAGGGGGAGCGAGTGACGCCCCGCGGCGACGACCACGAGGAGCGCTCCGACCGCAGCCACGACATACGCAGCCGCAAGACTGGGCCGCCGGCCGCGCCGATGCACGATCGCCGTGGCTGGGATGGCGGCGAGTGCCGCTCCGATGATGACGGCGCTCTGCGCGAGACCCGACAGCCCGACGCCCGCGATTTCGGCCGCGAGCAGCGCGCCGACCGACGACCCGATCGCCACGCCCATCCCGCTGACGATTTGGGTGGCGAACAGCAGCCGCAGGGTGCGGCGCTGGATGAGGGCGGTCTCCCGGTTGGAAGGCTTCACCTAGGCGGCTAAACCTCAGCGACTGAAGGCTCGAAGACAAGGGAACCGTCCGCTCAAAAGACGGCGTTGCGCAAGCGCCACACTCGACGCAACCCTCGCGTCTTGCCGTTGTGCGACGGAAGTCATAACGTCTCACCGGTTCACGGACCTGAGAGATGGCTTGCCAGTGCGTAGCATGACCCCCCGATTCCTCGCGATCATCGTCAGCCTTTTTGCCACGGCGACGTGCGATGATGCCCTCGGTCCTACTGGCCCTCCAGGAATCACGATCGTCGCTGGGGCTGACCTCGCGGACACGGTCGACGCGCGGCCGGCTCAGGCACTGCTGGTGGAGATTCATACGGCAGCTGGCGCGCCCGCGTCCCGCGCAGTCGTGCGCTTCACCGGCCTCCTGGCCAGTAACAGCCCGTACCCGCAGACGAGCATTCGCGTGGGTCGCATTGACGGCCAACCGAATCAAGGGTTCGTGGTGGATACGACGGACGCCCGTGGACGTGCGCACATAGTGGTGGCGATGGGCGCAGTCGCCGGCCCCGGCGGCGTCGAGGTGACCGTGCCGGACCTCGGTTTTAGCGACACGGCGGCTTACACCATCAATCCCGGCAATGGTGTGAGAGTCGTGGGCGTGCCCGCGGACACGGTCGTATACGTGGCGCGCTCGTTTGCGCTGCGGGCGAGCGTGCGCGACCGCTACGGCAACCCCCGCCTCGACCCCCTCACCTTCGAGAGCGACAGCACGAGCGCCAGCGTGTCGCCGGCGGGTGACGTGACAGGCGCCGCTATCGGCAGGGCGCGAGTCCTGATGCGCGATGCGGTCGGTCACGCGGATACGACGGCGACACGCTGGCGCTCGTGC
>DATHDT010000195.1:0-5804 GCA_035318905.1 Gemmatimonadales bacterium
CGTAGACTCCGAGCGCTCGGGCGACATCAAGGGCGACTCGGATCGCTTGACGGAGTTCCCCGCATCGCGCGCCCAGTTTCTCCCCGGCGGGCACCCGCCCGCCGCCGGCACCCTCTGGAAGCAACCCGACCTCGCTCGCACACTCCAGCTGATCAGCGACTCCGGCCCCGACGTGTTCTATCGCGGCCAGATCGCCGACTTGATCGTCGCCGAGATGCAGCGCGGCGGCGGCCTGATCACGAAGGACGATCTGCGCCGCTACCGGCCCAAGTGGCGCACGCCGATTCAGCTCAGCTACCGCGGCTATACGATCTACTCCATGCCGCCCGCCAGCTCGGGTGGCGTCACGATGGGCGAGATCCTGAACATCATGGAGGGGTACGACACCCTCCCCGCGGTCGGCACGGCGGCCTACACCCACCTCTTGGCAGAATCAATGCGTCGGGCGTTCATGGATAGGAACCAGTTCCTCGGCGACCCCGACTTCGTGAACATGCCGCTCGAGCGGCTCCTCTCGAAATCGTATGCCGCGCAGCTGCGCGGCCAGATCGACCCGCAGCACGCGACCCCCACGCCCCCGCAGGCCGCGGGAGGCGCCGAGGGCATGCACACGACGCATTATTCGATCGTGGACACCGCGGGCAACGCGGCGTCGGTGACGACGACGTTGAACAACAGCTTCGGGAGCGCGGTGACCGTCACGGGGGCGGGCTTCCTGTTGAACGACGAGATGGACGACTTCGCCGCCGCGCCTGGGAAGCCGAACATGTACGGCCTGGTGCAAGGCGAGGCCAACGCGATCGAGCCCGGCAAGCGCATGCTCTCGGCGATGACGCCGTCGATCGTGCTCGATCGCGACGGCCAGCTCTTTATGGTGGTGGGAACGCCGGGGGGGCCGACGATCATTACGACGGTGGCGCAGGTGATCCTCGACGTCCTCGACCAGAAGATGACGCTGGCGGAAGCCGTCGCGGCGCCGCGCGTGCATCATCAAGCGCTCCCCGACATCATCCGCTACGAGCGCGGCGGCTTGAGTGAAAGCACCGTGACCGCATTGCGCGGCATGGGACATCACGTGGAGATGCGACGGGGCACGAGCGGCATCGTCGCGGCCATTCAACGCACGCCGGCCGGCTGGGTCGGCGTGCCGGACCCGCGCTATGCGGGGGGAGCGGTGGGGTGGTAAACCTGTTTCGTCGTAACGACCCGGCGGACGTCTGCATCGTCGGCTCCGGCGCGGGCGGCGGGATGGCCGCGTACGTGCTCACGCGGGCCGGCGTCAACGTCACGCTGCTCGAAGCGGGCGTGCCCTGGGACAACACGTCCGACTCCGCGATGCTCACGTGGCCCTACG
Source organism: Gemmatimonadales bacterium (assembly GCA_035318905.1). Lineage (GTDB taxonomy): Bacteria > Gemmatimonadota > Gemmatimonadetes > Gemmatimonadales > GWC2-71-9 > 20CM-2-65-7. Next base: position 1,355 of record DATHDT010000195.1, read on the forward strand.
ATTCCCCGCGCCGGGGCGCGTCGACCAAGGACCGGCCGTTCGGCGAATGGGACGCGTGCGTGGGCGGCTGGGAGATCGACGGCGAGCCCTACACCACCGCCCCCGGCAACCGCTTCCGCTGGTGGCGCGCCCGAATGCTCGGCGGCCGCACGAACCACTGGGGCCGGATCTCGCTCCGCTTCGGCCCGCGCGACTTCAAGGCGAAGACCTTCGACGGCCTCGGCGACGACTGGCCGATCTCCTATGACGACGTCAGGCCCTACTACGACCGCGTAGACCGGCTCATCGGCGTCTTCGGGAGCAAGGAGAACTTCCCCAACGCGCCCGACAGCATCTTCCTCCCGGCGCCGAAGCCCCGCTGTTACGAGCTGCTGATCCAGGACGCGTCGAAGCGCCTGAACATTCCCTGCCTCCCCTCGCGGCTCTCGATCCTCACGCAGTCGGTCGGCGGGCGCGCGGCGTGCCACTACTGCGGCCAGTGCAACCGGGGCTGCCGCAGCAATTCGAACTTCTCCGCGACCAACGTGCTGATCGCGCCGGCCCTCAGGACGGGACGGCTCACGCTGGTGACGCGCGCGATGGTGCGCGAGGTGAACGTCGACGCCACCGGCAAGGCGACGGGAGTGACCTACATCGACACGCGCGACGGCTCGGAGCAGTTCCTGGCGGCGCGCGTCGTCATGCTCGCCGCGAGCGCGTGCGAAACGTCGCGCCTCCTCCTCAACTCCAAGTCGTCGCACTTCCCCAACGGGCTCGCCAACTCGAGCGGCACGGTGGGCAAGTACCTCACCGACACCACCGGCACCGACGTTTCGGGATTCATCCCGAAGATGGTGGACCACGTGCCGCACAACCACGACGGCGTCGGCGGCGGGCACGTGTACATGCCGTGGTGGCTCGACAACAAGAAGCTCGACTTCCCGCGCGGCTACCACATCGAGGTGTGGGGCGGTACCGGCATGCCGACGTACGGCTTCATGGGCGGGATTCACCGCTACCCCGGCGGCGGCGGGTACGGCAAGCAGCTCAAGGAAGACTATCGCCGCTACTACGGCGCCTACGTCGGCTTCTCGGGCCGCGGGGAGATGATCCCCAACGACGATTGCTACTGTGAGATCGATCCCAACACCGTCGATCGCTACGGCATCCCCGTGTTGCGCTTCCATTGGAAGTGGACCGATCACGAGCTGAAACAGGTGAAGCACATGCAGGAAACGTTCCGGGCGATCGTGGCCGAGATGGGCGGCGAGGTCTGGTCGCCGATGCCCGGCCCCGATCAGGGGTACGGCATCGCCGCGGGGGGCCAGATCATCCACGAGCTGGGTGGCACGCGCATGGGCGCCGACCCGGGCAGCTCGGTCGTCAACAAGTACTGCCAGACGCACGAGGTTAAAAACCTGTTCGTGGCCGACGGCGGTCCCTTCACGTCGCAGGCCGACAAGAACCCCACATGGACGATCATGGCGCTCTCGTGGCGGACGGCCGATTACGTGGCCCAGCAGATGAAGGGGGGCGCGCTATGAGCAAGATGACGCGCCGAGAGGCCCTGGAGCTGACGGCGGTGGCCGCGCTCACGACGGCGTTCCGCTGGACCCCCGCCGATGCGCGGCGCGCCGCCGATCTGGCGCGCGCGGCTCGTGCCGCGGCGCCGGTCGGTCAGGCTGTGGCGCCCAAGTTCTTCACCGCGCACGAGCTGGACACCGTGCGCGTGCTCGTCGATATCGTGATCCCGCGTGATGATCGCTCGGGGAGCGGCACCGACGCGGGCGTCCCCGAGTTCATGGACTTCATGCTGAACGACCGCGACGACGGCCGTTTGCCGATGCGCGGGGGGCTCGCCTGGCTCGACAACGAAAGCATGGAACGTTTCAATAAGTCGTTTAAAGACTGCGTCGAGCAACAACGTCGAGCGATTCTCGACGACATCGCGTGGCCCAAGCGCGCCAAGCCCGAGCACAGCCATGGCGTCGCCTTCTTCAACATGTTCCGCGATCTGACCGCCTCGGGGTTCTACACGAGCAGGATCGGCATCGGGGATCTCGACTATCGAGGCAATGAATTCGTGACCAACTGGACCGGATGTCCCGATGAAGCCCTCAAGAAGCTCGACGTGAGGTACTCCGACTGATGCCCGCGACCAAGCGCCTTGGTATCGGCATCGTCGGCAGCGGCTTCAACGCGAAGTTCCACCTCCAGGGATTCGTCGCCGTGCGCGACGCCGACATCCTGGGCGTGTGGAGCCCGAACGCCAAGAACGCCGCAGAGACGGCCGCCCTCGCCCGGAAGCTCGGCGTCGGCGCCGCCAAAGCCTTCCCCACCATCACCGCGATGGTCCAGGATCCCGCGATCGATGCCATCTGGGTGTGCGGGCCGAACTACGCGCGCCTCGCGAACTTCGAGGAGATCGTCACCGCTGTAGAGGACGGCAAGAAGCTGCTCGGTATCGCCTGCGAGAAGCCGTTGGGACGGAACGTCGCCGAGGCCAAAAAGATCGCCGAGATGGTCAAGAAGGCCGGCATCCCGACAGGCTACCTCGAGAACCAGCTCTTCGCGCCGCACGTCGCAACGGGCCGCAACCTCCTCTGGGCGCGTGGCGCCAAGATCACCGGGCGTCCCTACCTCGCCCGCGCCGCCGAGGAGCACAGCGGACCGCACATGCCGTGGTTCTGGCAGGGTCACTTGCAAGGCGGCGGCGTCTTGAACGACATGATGTGCCACTCGGCGCTCGTGGTGCAGCATCTCCTCACGGACCCGGCGAAGCCGGCCACGTCGGTCCGGCCGGTGCGCGTCACCGGTCACATCGCCAGCCTCAAGTGGAGCCGACCGGCGTACGCGAAGAAGCTCACCGGGATGATGGGCAAGGACGTCGATTACACCAAGTCGCCGAGTGAGGATTTCGCCAGCGTGATGATCGAGTATGCCACCGACGACGGCCACCGCGTGTTCGGCGAAGCCACGACGTCGTGGTCCTTCGTCGGTGCGGGACTGCGCCTTTCCGCCGAGCTGCTCGGCCCCGAGTACTCGATGTCGTGGAATACATTGGACTCGGGGCTGAAGCTCTTCTTCAGCCGCGAGGTCAGTGGGAAGGCCGGTGAGGATCTCGTCGAGAAGCAGAACGCAGAGATGGGCCTGATGCCGGTGGTTCCCAGCGAAGCGGCCGCCTACGGCTACGAGGCTGAGGACCGGCACTTCGTGCGGGCATTCCTCGATGGGACCCCGGGCATGCTCACGTTCGACGATGGCCTCGAAGTCGTGAAGATCCTGATGACTGCCTACCAGAGCGCCGAGCAGGGCAAGACGCTCGACTTTCCGCCCCCGGGCATCGAGGCGTTCGTGCCGGCGGTGGCGAAGGGAACCTGGAAACCATGATCCTCGCCCTAGCGGTGCTTACACTCATGCAAACCCAGTGGCCGCCGAACTCGCTCGATCGTCCCAAGCCTCCCGTCGTCACGCCGGCGCCCGAACAGCCGCCGGTGCCGCCGCCCGCGGACGCGATCGTGTTGTTCGACGGCAAGAGCCTCGCCGACTGGCAGAGCGCGGACTCGGGGCAGCCCGCCCGATGGCTCGTGAGGGATGGCTACATGGAGGTCGGCAAAGGCACCGGCAACATCATGAGCAGACGGGCGTTCGGGTCGGTGCAGCTGCACATCGAGTGGCGCGCGCCGTTTCCGGCAGAGGGTGAAGGGCAGGATCGCGGCAACAGCGGCGTGTTCCTGATGACGCACTACGAGATTCAGGTGCTCGATTCCTACAAGAACGAGACATACGCCGACGGCCAAGCGGGGGCGATCTACGGGCAGACGCCGCCGCTCGTGAACGCCAGCCGTCCGCCGGGTCAGTGGCAGACCTACGACATCGTTTTCCACCGTCCGGTGTTCGCGGCCGACGGCTCCGTCACGCAGCCGGCGCGGGTCACGGTGTTCCACAACGGCGTGCTGGTGCACGACAACGACACGATCAGCGGCTGGACGGTGCACCACGCGGTGGCGAAGTATCAGGCCCATCCTGACCGCCTGCCGCTGATGCTCCAGGACCACGCGCACCCGGTGCGGTACCGGAACATCTGGGTGCGGGAATTGACGCCGTAGGCGCTGAAAAGCAGATCCCTCGCGCCTACGGCGCTCGGGATGACAACGTTCGCTCGCTCTTTGAAGAAACAAAAAGAATCGCCCCGAGCCCGCACCACACCCCGAACGCGATCCACTCAGACGACGTGAAGCTCCCCGGGATACCGGGGACGACCTTCATGGCGACGATCGCGAGACTCACCACCATCCCCGCCACGGCCAACCCCACCCCTGCTCTGCCCCCGCGCCGCACGAGCGCCGCACACGCACTAAACCACCCGACGCCCGCCGCGAGCGAGCCCACCTCCGTCACCGGCACCAGCAACGCGTCGCCCAGGAACGCCGCGGGGGCAGAGCAGGGGTGGGGTTGGCCGTGGCGGGGA
>DATHDT010000196.1:0-8326 GCA_035318905.1 Gemmatimonadales bacterium
CGACGGGCACGACACCCAGCGCGACGCGATTGCGATAGACGACGTCCTTGAGCGACGGTAGCGCGCCCTTGAGCACCTGCACGCAGGGCTCGCCGTTGTAGGCCGCCTGGTACAGCCCCTCCGCCGTCGCCTGGTCGAGCACGCGGGTCAGCGGGACGTGGATCGTCTCGAGGATGCCGCGCTTGACGGGCAGGAGGTGCGGCGTGAATACGAGGTCACCTGTGAAACCGCCCTCGCGGGCAAGCGATTGCTTCAACTCGGCGAGATGGCGGTGTGTGTTGCCGATCGCGTAGGCGCGGAAGTCCTCGGACACTTCGCCGAAGAGGAGCTCCCGCTTGGGGTTTCGCCCGGCCCCCGTGACACCCGAGGCCGCGTCGATGATCACTTCGCGCGACGGATCGATGAGACCGCGCTGCGCGAGAGGGATCAGAGCGAGCAGAGCGGCGGTTGGATAGCATCCGGGGTTCGCCACGAGCTCGGCGGCGGGAAGCTGGGGCCGCGTGAACTCGGTGAGGCCATACACGGCGTCGGGCGACAGCCGGAAATCCGCCGACAGGTCGACGGCGCGCTTGCCGGCGGCGCGCGCTTCGTTCACGTACCGGGCCGAGACGCCGTGTGGCAACGCCGACAACACGATCTCCGCCTTGGCGAACGGCGCGTCGTTGGCCTTGATGAGCTGGTGACCTTCCACCCACTCGCCCGCCGCGGACTCGGCCGTCGCGAACGCGATGGAGGCGCCCGGGTGCCGCGCCAAGAGGCGCAGCAACTCCTGGCCCACATATCCAGATGCCCCGAGGACCCCCACGGGGACGGATGTATGATTATTCATTCTGACGGAATAATATGCAGGTGTTCGTGGGATGCAAGGGACGCAAGGCACCCGTAGGGGCGCAGCATGCTGCGCCCCTACGTCACGCGCTCCAACCGGGGGTTCGGCCGGTACGCCCGCCCCACCTTGGCGCACGGCTTCCCTTCCACCATTACCACGTCGGCGGTGAAGTCGAAGCGGCCCTGGAACAGGCTCGACCCAACGCCGTAGGCGTCGACGGGAACGCCCTGCTCCTCGAACTGGCGAATCTTCTCCACCGTGAAGCCGCCCGACACGACGATCTTCACGTCCTTGAACCCATCGCGGTCGAGCGCCTGCCTGACGTTCCACACGAGCTGCGGGTTGACCCCGGTGGGCTTGAACGTCCCCATCTGGGGGATGACCGATTTGTCGGCGAGGGTCTCGGACGTGTCGAGCCGCACGCCGTAGAGGCGGTCACCCAACTCACGGGCGACCGCGAGCGACGTGCCCACGCAATCGTTCTCGAAGTCCACCAGCGTGATGAGGCGAATCGATTTGTCCATTTGGTCCGCGAACTTGCGTGACGCGAGCACCGTGTCGCCGTCGTAGGCCGCGATGAGGGCGTGCGGCACCGTCCCGATCCCTTCCGAGCCCCACCACGACGCCTGGGCGTCGGTCGAGACGCCGATCGCGCCGGCGATGTGCGCGGCATAGCCGTCGCCGGTCTGCACCAGCCAGTGATCGTGGCGCGCCGGGAAGAACATCACCTCTTTGGGCTTCGCGGCCTCGACCACGCGGCGCGTGTTCGTGCCGACGCGGGTGCGGCGCGCGAGCACGCCCAAATACACGGTCTCGAGATTCGCGAACGCGTCGTAGGGCCCCTCGATCAGCAGCACCGTCTCCCACGGGTCGATCTCTTCGCCGTCGTAGAGCGCGTGCACGACGAGCTCATCCCAGCCATCGGAGCAAAGCTTCAGGATGGCGATCGCCTCGTCGATGCCGCCGAGGGACGCGTGCGCCTTGGCGAAGACCTGCATCGTGACGCGCGGCCGGTGCCGATCTTTGCGGAGCAGCTCCCGGGCGCGCACGAAGTATTTGTCGGAGTAGTAGCCGTCTCGCATCCGCTCGACCGGCAAGTGAAAGATCGAGGGGTCGAGACGTGGTCGACGCGGTTTTGGGGTCATCGGCCCGCAGGCCACGCGAACGTGGCGACGAGCGTGTCGCCGCCGGGGAGGGGCAACCTCCTGGCGACGTCGTTCAGCCGGCCGCACACCACACCGACGGGCTGCGCGACTTCGGGCGTCGCGATTCGGAGACAGACGACGTCGGCATCGAGCGCCAGGACACGATCACGCGCCGACCGCGCGGGCTCGGGCCGGGCCAGCCCGATCTCGAGCGTCGTAGTGCGTCCCGCCATCGCCATCTGCACACGCCGCGCGGGCGCCTCGGGCACCAGATCGAATCCCCGCGGGCCACTCACGGTGTCACCGCGCACGAGATTCATGACCACCCGGGCGCGACGCGGCCGCACGACCGCCTCGAGGACGATGTCCATCGTCGAGTCGAGGACCTCCAGCTCTTCGGCGGGACGTCCTTCGCCGCCCGAGAATCCCCGCACCAACACGACCTGGACCCAGAGACCCTGGTCGCGCGGAACGGCCGGGCGCGGTCGCCCGAAAAGATGGACGCGGGCCGTGTCGCCCCAGGCGAGCCTCACCGAGCGGCGGTAGCTGTCCTGCTCCCAGAGGCCCAGCCCCCGCCGCGAGCGATTCACCCTGCGCTTCGTGAAGAACTCGGCCGAGACGACCACCGTATCGCCCTCCGGCACGATCTGGAATAGCGCTTCGACCTCGGCGGTGTCATCCCGCAGCGCGAAGCGCAGGTCGGTGCCGGCGGGGCCGCTGACCGAGCCGCGCGCCAACTCGAGCATGCCGTCCTGCACGACGCGCACGCGATAGGTGACGCGCGTTCCCGGTCCCTGCGCGGCCCAGAGCAGCGCGGCGATCGCGAAGCCACCGCAGGCGCTAATGGACGACGATCGCCGCACGGCTGTCCTCCAACGAGCCCCCCGGCCCGCCCCAACGGCCGTGCGCCAGCCAACCGCCGGCGACGCCGGCGGCGAGGGCCATGACGGCCCAGAACGCCAGGGCTCGACCCCGGATCGTCGGCCGAGGCACGACGCGCGCGTGGGGATCGCCCGCCGAGCGCGCCAGAGCGACGCGGACCTCGAGCTGACTCGCGCGCGCGCCGGCGCAGTGCGAGCAGTTGGCGAGATGCTTGGCGAGCAGCGCCCGCTCGGCGAGCGACATCTCGCCGTCGAGCTCGGCATCGATCTGCTTGAGCCAGTGTTCATGACTGTCGCTCACCGGACCTCCTCCCGAACGCGATACTTGAGTGCGCGCCGCTGCATCCATCGTACTGCGAACGCATCCGCCAGCGAGCGAAACACCCGGTTCCACATTCCATACTTCGTGACGCCGAAGCGGCGCGGCCGATGGCCCACCGGGACCTCCTCGACAGTCCCCCCATGCATCTTGATGAGTGTCGGCAGGAAGCGGTGCATCCCATTGAACAGGGGCAGAGCCCGCACGGCGTCGGCACGGAACGCCTTGAGCGAGCAGCCGGTGTCGCGGATCGTCTCCCCGTTGAGCCAGTTGCGCACGCCGTTGGCGATGCGACTCTGGAGCAGCTTCCACGCGGAGTCGTGACGCGCCGCGCGGTATCCGGCCACGGCCGTCGCGCCGCTGCGCTCCAGCGCGTCCACCACGCGCGGCACGTCGGCCGGGTCGTTCTGCAGGTCCGCGTCGAGCGTGACGACGAAGCGGCCCCGCGCGGCCCGGAATCCGGCGGCGAAGGCCGCGGTCTGCCCCGCATTCCGCTCGAACGACACGATGTGCAGCTCCGGGTGCTCCCGTTTCAGGCTCTTGAGCGTCTCGAGCGATCCGTCGGTCGATCCGTCGTCCACGGCCACCACCTCGTAGCTCCGCCCCGCTCCCCCCAGCGCGCCCGCGATCTCGGCGAGGAGCGGTGGGAGATTCTCCCGCTCGTTGTACACGGGGATGACGAGCGACAGGTCAGGTGTCACCGAATGGGGGAACGTAGAGGAGTGCTTCGTGCCGAGCAAGTTGACAGGCGCGGAGCGAGTGGGTAAAACCCTAACACTTCTTCACATCGGAGCCGTCCGTGTCCGAGGCGCTGTCACGCCGTGAGTTCGTTGCATCCGCCGGCACCCTGGCCGCCGGCGCCGCGTTGGCCATCCCGCACCCCATGCGTCCCCCCAAGCCCCTCCCTGCCCGGAGTCGCTGGGCGTCGAAGCCGGTGATCATTGCCTCCGCGAACGGCATTCGCGGCGTGCAAAAAGCCTTCGACCTGCTCATGCAGGGGGCTGACACGCTCGACGCGTGCGTCGAGGCCGTGAAGATCCAGGAGCTCGATCCGAACGACGACTCCGTCGGGTACGGCGGACTCCCCAACGCCCTGGGCGTGGTACAGCTCGATGCGTCGTGCATGCACGGCCCGACGAAGCGGGCCGGCGCCGTCGGCTGCCTCGAGAACATCAAGACGCCGTCCGAGGTCGCAAAGCTCGTTCTCAAGTACACCAACAACGTGTTCTTCGTGGGTGAGGGCGCCAAACGCTTCGCGTTGTCCTACGGCTTCAAAGAAGAAGACCTGCTCACCGAACACTCGCGCCAGAGATGGCTGGCGTGGCGCGCCAATCTCAGCCCCAACGACGACTTTCTCGACGTGCCCGAATCTGAAAACATGGTCGCGCGGCCCACCGGCACGATCAATTGCGACGCGGTCACGCCGACCGGCGAGATCTCATCGGTGACGACGACCAGCGGGCTGGCGTTCAAGATCCCCGGCCGCGTGGGCGACTCGGCGGTCATTGGCGCCGGTCAGTACACCGACAACGACATCGGCGCTGCCGGCTCGACGGGCCGCGGCGAATCGAACATCAAGGTCTGCGGCGGGATGCTCACGGTCGAGTTCATGCGCCGCGGCATGAAGCCCACGGACGCCTGCCTCGAGACGCTCAAGCGAGTCATGGCGACCACCGAGCCGCGGCTGATCGACGCGCGGGGCCGCCCCAAGTTCGGCCTGATCTTCTACGCCGTGAACAAGCGCGGTGAGTTCGGATCCGCGTCCCTGTTCCCGGCCACGTACGCCGCGCACGACGGCACCGAGGCCAAGGTTCGGGACTGCGCGCACATGTTCGAGAACGCCTGAAGCGCATGCGCTGGATTGGCGCGGCGCTCGCCGTGGCGACTCTCACCCCCGCGCTTGCGGCCCAGCGCGGCGCCTGGGTCGATCAGCTCTACCCCTACGCCTACTACAGCACGATCGATGGATTTTGGCTCGCCGGGCGCTACGGCTGGTATAGCCCCATGGGGTTCAGCGACCGGCCTGAGCCGAACTTTGCAAACGTCAAATTGGATGCGGGCGCCAGCACGAAGGGTAGCTACCTCGTCGCCATCGACGCGTCCGCGCCCGCGTACTGGGACGGCTGGCGCTTTGGAGTGTCACTCACCGCCAGCCGCGCCAACCGCCTCGGCTACTACGGACAGTGCAACAGCAGTCCGTACGACGCGGACAGCGTCACGCCCGCGAATCCCTACTTCTACCGCGTCAGCCGCACGACCCAGGCCGCGCGCCTGACCGTCCAGCGCCGAATCGCGGGCCCGCTGCGCGTGCTCGCCGGCGCCACCCTCGAGTACACGAACTTCCGCGACCTGCCGGGCGCCAGCCGCTTCCAACAGGACCGCGCCGGCGGGGTCATCCCTCCGCAAACGGTTCCGTTCAGCGATCACGTGGTGCGCGCCGGCCTGATCGTCGACTCCCGCGATCAGGAGATCGACCCGCATCGCGGCGTCTTCGTGGAAGGGCTCGTCGGGCGAGGGCGCGGCTACACGCGCACGACCGCCGCGGCGCACGTGTACCTCCATCCACTCGAGAAGGTCATGGTCGCGGCGCGGATCGCCGGCGAGCGCATGACCGGCTCGCCGCCCGTCTCGGCGCAGATGACGATGGAGTCGAGCGACGGACCGACGATCGCCCTGGGCGGCTACCGCTCGCTGCGCGGCTACTACGACGCGCGCTTCGTGGGGCCCGGGAAGATCGCCGCCGGCGTCGAAGTCCGGTACGCATTGCTGTGGGCGCCGAGGGTGCTCGAGCTGAAGCTCGTCGCGTTCTACGACTGCGGCCGCGTATTCGGCCCCGGCGAATCGGTGCGCCTCACGGGGAACGGCCTGCACTCGAGCGCCGGCGGAGAAGTCGCTCTGGCGCTGCTGCGGAACACCTTGTTCGTGCTGGGGGTCGGCAAGGGGACGGAGGGCGCCCAGTTCTTCTTCGGCACGACCTGGAGCTACTGAGCGACCTCGCGGATCTCGACGCCGCGTTTCTTCAACTCATCCACATACGGCTGGAACGGGACCGCTTCGTCAGGCGTGTGCGCACCCACCGCCGTGATCCGTCCGTCCACCTGCATCAGTCCCGTGATCGCCAACGAGTAACCGGTCGTGCGCATCATCGCGCTCACCCCGGCTTTTTCATCCGCGTAGTCGAGTAACTGCCACGCGACGCGACGCTTGTCGCGTCCCGTCACCTCGATGCGGAGCGCCACGAGATCGGGCGCGTTGGGCTTGGTGAGCTCGGGAGTCACCGTGGCGATGAAGGCATCGCGCGGCACGACCTTACTTCCCTTCACCATCACCGGCTTCATGCTGAGCAACCCAAGCTCCCGGACGGGGCGCATGATGGCGACGTGACCGGGATACCGCAGCGTCTTGTACTCCATCGTGCGGACCTTGCCGGCGTACGCCCACGGCATCGTCGAGATGCCGCCGCCCGTGTGGAACGCTTCGAGCGTGCCGACGGGAGCCGGGAACGTGACTGACTCGAGCTCCGAGAGGGCATCGACACGGGCCGGCTTGCCGTCGCGCAGCACCCACGACGGTGTCGTGTAGTAATCGAGCGCACCTTCGAGCGAGTAGACGATCTGGTAATTGAGGGGCGGCTGGGGGTGCTGCGGCAATCCGCCGACGAAAATCTTCACGGTGTCGGCGTCGCCGACGCGGCGGATCCCTTCAGCGGCGATGATGTTGACCATCCCGGGGGCGAGGCCGCAGTCGGGGATGATCGAAACGCGTTTCTTCCGGGCGCCGGCGTCGAGCGTCTTCTGCTGCTGCACGATCTCGGTGTTGCCCCCCAAATCGGAGCAATGCAGCCCCGTCGCCACCGCCGCTTTCGAGACCGCGAAATTGAAGAAGTAGGGCGACGCGTTCATCACGGCATCGTGCCCGCGCATCAGGGCGCGCAGCCGTACGGCCTGTTTCACGTCGATGCGGGCCACGGCGAGCCGCTTCCCGGCTCGCCTCTTGAGAAAGGCCGGCAAACGGCTCGGATTCAGATCAGCCAGGGTGACGCGCTCCACCTCCGGCAGCCCCAACAGATCGAACGCGCACGCCGACCCTTGCAGTCCCGCGCCCAGCACCAACATCCGCATCGCAACCACGCTCTCGGGTTTCGGGGCGCGAAAGCTAGTTAGATTCGGTCGGAATGTCGCCACCCGCCGTCGACCTCACCCACCAGCGCCTCAGCCGGGCCGCCCTCGAGCTGTTCAGCAGCCGCGGCTACCACGACACGACCACCGCCCAGATCGCGAAGAAGGCGGGCGTGGCCGAAGGAACGATCTACCGCCACTTCCCGAGCAAGCAGCAGCTCTTGAACGACATTTACCGGGCGGCGTTGCGTTGGGCGACCAAGACCGTGGAGGACTCGACCGGCGCCACCCCACGCGCTCGGCTCACGGCCGTCGCCCTGGGGTTGGTCGAGGGAGCCGTCCGCGATCCCGCCGTGGTCAAGGTCGGCCTGCTCGAGCGACACGACGCGATCCTGGACGACGAGAGCCGCCGGACGGCGCGGGAGTTCCGGATGGGGATCGAGCGGGTGATCGCGCAGGGCAAGGCCGAGGGCTCGGTCCGGGCCGGCGCGGTCGATGTCTGGGCAGGGGTGTGGCTGGCCGCGATCGGCTACGCGCTGGACAAGATTGTGGTCAAAGAGTGGAAGAGCGGCGATGCAGGGGTCGGATTGGTGATCGAAGGGGCGTGGGGGGCTATCAGCGCGTAGGCGCTACGACCGCCCCGACCGCCGCATTGTCTTTTGACCGCCGTAGTTCTAGCAGTGCAATCTCCGGTGGCACGAAGACGCGAATCGGGACGCCTACGACGCCGATGCCGCGACTCACGTACAGCTGGCTCGAGCCCTGCCGAAAGTGCCCCATCACGTATTTCGTGATCAGCCGCCCCGCCGACCATCCGATCACCGGCAGGTAGATCTGCCCGCCGTGGATGTGACCGGCGAGCGTCAGCGGCACGCCGCGCGGCGCCGCGCCGTCGAAGGCGCCCGGGCGGTGTGCCAGCAGAATCTTGAAGACGTCGGGAGGCGAGCGCCGCAGCGCGATGCCGACTTCGGCATCCTGCGGATCGTCGGCGCGCCAGTTGCGCGGGTCGTCGATGCCCACCAACGCCAGGGGCG
>DATHDT010000197.1:0-3552 GCA_035318905.1 Gemmatimonadales bacterium
CCCTGTCCCGCATCCGGGCGCGCCGCGGCGCGCTGCCGGGACGCCGCGCCATTGATCGTCACGGTTGAGCTCACCTGGCCGCGCGCCACGCGGGCCTCTTGAGCACCCGTGACGACCACTTCGCTCAGCATCATCGCCGCCGCCTGCAGGTGCAGGTCGATGGTCGCGGTCTGATTGGCGGTCAGGTGGACAGTGGCTGAATCCGGTCCGTACCCGATGAACTGCGCGCGCACGGTGTAGGTGCCTACGGGCACGTTAGCAATGCGGTAGTAGCCGCCGGCGTCCGTGATGGCGGCGAACGTCGTGCCCACAACGAGGACCTGCGCGCTCGCGATGGGCGTGTTGGCGGAGTCGCGCACGTGGCCTTCGATGATGCCTGTTTCAATCGTGTTGCTTGTGGGTGTGACGAGTGCCGCGAGAAGCAGGAGTAGGCGAACGGGGTGCAGAGACATCGGTCCCTCCAGGGTGAATTACCCAGGAGAGACGCCGACCCCCTCGTTTGTTGCACTCGGCAGAGGCACCCGCGTCGGCTCCGGCCAGGGAATGTCAGGGAACTTGTCCGGCCCGTAGCGGCCGACTTCTCCCTTCTCCCTTCTCCTGATTGCCTTTAGGACCTTCTCAGGGGTGATCGGCACCTCGTCGACGCGCACGCCGACGGCGTCATACACGGCGTTCGCCACCGCCGGCATCACCGGGAGCAGGGGCCCCTGGCCGACTTCCTTGGCGCCAAAGGGGCCGTTCGGGTCGGGATCCTCGATCAAGTAGGTGACGACGTCGCACATCTCGAGCGTGGTCGGGCTCTTGTACTCGAGCAGGCTCGGGATCTTGTGCACCACCTTGAGATCACCGCGGTACGCCATCTCCTCCATCAAGGCTTCGCCCAGCCCCATATAAATCGAGCCCTCGACCTGCCCGATCACGGCGGCGGCGTTGATGCACCGACCGACGTCGTGCGCGATCCAGATCGTCGGGACGCGGACGATTCCCGTCTCGGGGTCCACAGCGACCTCGGCGACGCACGCGCTGTAGGAGTACGCCGGTGACGGACCGACGCCCGCGCCCCGGTACGTCCCGGCGCTGCGCGGCGGTGTGTACGACCCGACAGTCCCGATCGTTCCCTCCGCGGCCTCAGCCAGCTGCACCGCCTCGGCGAACGCCATGCCACGCTCCGGGTCTTGCGCGTCGAACACACGGCCGCTCGCGAAGACGAGCCGGTCGCCCGGCACCTCGAGCTTTTTCGACGCGTGGACGGCGAGAATCTCCCGCGCTCGCTCCGCCGCCTGGATCGCCGCGTTGCCGGTCATCAACGTGACGCGGCTCGAGTAGCTCCCCAGGTCCACCGGTGTGAGGTCGGTATCAGCCGTGACGACCGCGATCTCGAACGGGTCGACGCCGAGCACCTCAGCGACAACGTACGCGAGCACCGAGTCCGATCCCTGACCGATCTCAGTCGAGCCGCAGAAGACGGTCACGCCGCCGCCGCGGTCGCAGCGCAGCTGGACGCCCGAGTGCGGCATGTTGTTCCAGTAGATCGGCAGACCGGCGCCCGAGATGTAACTCGAGCAGGCGAGACCCACGCCACGCCCCTCGGGGAGCTTCCGAAACTTTTTCTTCCAGCCTGATCCCTCGACGACCTTCTCGATGCAGGCGCCGAGGCCCATCGAGCCGACGCGCAGGTAGTTGGCGGTGAGCGAGTTCGGTGGGACGAGAGTCTTGAGGCGCAGGTCCGCCGGGTCGAGCTTCAGCTGCTCGGCAATCTTGTCGATGTGCACTTCGAGACCGAAGCGTGGCTGCGGCGTGCCGTGGCCGCGCTTGGGACCACAGGGCGGCTTGTTCGTGAACGCGCGGGCGCCCTGGAACTTGTAGCGCGGCACCTGATACGTGACGGTTTGCAGCGCGCCCGTGTAGTAGGTGCTCGCCACGCCGTATGAGCCGTAGCCCCCGCCGTCGAGCAGCGAGCGGAAATGCATGCCGGTGATCGCGCCGTCTTTCTTCACGCCCGTCTTCACCCACATGAGCGTGGGGTGGCGGCCGCGGTGGCAGTAGAAGACTTCCTCCCGGGTCAGCGTGACCTTGACGGGCCGCCCTGTCACCATCGCGAGCTTGGCGACCGCGATCTCGTGGTTGAAGGGGTCGCTTTTGCCGCCGAACCCGCCGCCATTGGGGGTTGCGATCACGCGGATCCGGGCGGGAGCCAGCTCGAGGACTTTGGCGAGGGCGCGATGGACGTAGTGCGGCGTTTGCGTCGAGCTCCACAGCGTCAGCTTGCCGTCCGGCGACCAGACGGCTGCCGCGGCGTGCTGCTCCATCGGCAGGTGGGTGTTTCCCTCGAAGAAGAACAGGTCTTCCCGCACCAGGTCGGCCTCGGCGAACCCTTCCTCCACGTCGCCGAACTCGAGGTCGATCACCTTGTGGAGATTGCCGCTGTCGCCGTAGTCGTGGATGCGGGGTTCCGGATGGGCCAGCGCATCCTCGGCGGAGGCGATCGCGCGCAGCGCCTCGTACTCGGGCCTAATCAAATCGAGGGCCGCGGTGGCGGTCTCTTCGCTGGTCGCGGCGACGGCGGCTACCGGGTCGCCGATGAAGCGGACCTTGTCGAGGCAGAGCGCGTGCTCGTCCTGTGACACGGGGAGAATGCCGAACGGGATCGGGAGATCCTTGCCCGTGAGGACGGCGATCACTCCATCGAGTCGCTCGGCGGCACTCGTGTCGACCTTGACGATCTTGGCGTGGGGCTCGGTGCTACGCAGCAGCTTGCAGTACAGCATGCGGGGGAACGAGAGGTCATCGGCGAACTTGGTGACGCCGGTGACCTTGGCGACCGCGTCGATCTTGCGATGGGCCTTCCCGATGACTCTATGACTGGCCATAGAGGGATTCACGTGTGGGTTCGGCTTTTTCTCCCCGCATCCGTGCCGCAGCCAGTTCAATGGCCTCGTAGATCTTGATGTAGCCCGTGCAGCGGCAGAGGTTGCCGGCGAGGGCGTCTTTGATTTCGTCGCGAGTCGGCTTGGGGTTCGCAGCGAGAAGGGCTTCGGCGGCGAGGAGGAAGGCCGGGGTGCAGTAGCCGCACTGTGCGGCGCCCAGGTCCGCGAACGTTTCCTGGAGCGGATGCAGTCGGCCCGCCGTCGCCATCCCTTCCACCGTTTTCACGCGGTGACCGGCGCAGGCGACGCCGAGCACCAGGCACGACAGGACGGGCGTCTCGTCCAGCAACACGGTGCAGGTGCCGCACTCGCCCAGCTCGCAGCCGTGCTTGGTGCCGGTGAGGTTGAGGTCTTCGCGCAAGACCTCGAGCAATGTCTTGTAAGGCGCAAACGAAACCGGGGCGGCCTCACCGTTGACGGTGAATTCCAGATGGACTCGTTGCGGAGCAGCGGCCATAGATTGTTTGGGTCCCAAACAAATCGCACTTTACTACAATGGGCCCATGAAAGTCTTCCAGATCCAGGACGACTGGGGCATGGAGCACCTGCGGCTGGCCGAGCGCCCCCAGCCCACGCCCGGCCCCGGCCAGGTGCTGCTGCGCATGCGGGCCGCCTCGCTCAATTA
>DATHDT010000198.1:0-10569 GCA_035318905.1 Gemmatimonadales bacterium
GCGGCCGCGTCTCGGGGGGCACCGGTGACTGGGCTCGAGGTGGTGTGCGGGCCAGGCGCGGCGCCGGCGTGGACATGTAGCCTAGGCGATCGACCGGCTGCGCGGCGCCGGCCGCGCTCGAATCCGCGGAGCGCATGGACACCGGTTCCGGCGCCGGACTCATGGGCGCCCGGTCTCCGGCGTAGTAACCGAGGCCCAGCGCCAGGACCACCGTCGCCGCCCAGGCGACGGGGACGCGCAGGCGCCATACGACCGAGGGCCGCCGGAGCTGATGCAGGGGCGGCGCCGCGCGCTCGGGTGGCTGCGCGAGGCCGAGGAGGCCGATGGCGCGCTCGATCAACGCCCGCTCCTCCTCGAGGCGATTCCGGCAAGCGGCGCACTCGGCGACGTGCCCCTCCAGCCGCGCCCGCTCCACGGGCGGCAACTCCCCGTCGAGATAGGCGTGCAGTGTGCCGTCATCCACGTGCGACATGTTGCCCCTCACTTCCTGCATCGTAGGCCTCGACCAAGCGCCGCCGCGCTCGCGACAGCGTCGTCCCAATTGCGCCGCGCGCCAGGCCCGTCTGGGTCGCGATCTCGTCGTACGACATTCCGGCGTCCCACAGCAGAAGCGCCTCTCGATCGCGCGGCGTCAGCTGGTCGAGGGCCGCACGGACCTGCGTGCGCTGCGTATCGGCATCGATCTCCTCGTCCAGCTCCTTGCTCCCGGCACCCGGCTCCGCTTTGAGGAGCGTGAGGTGCCGCCGTTCGCGCGCCGCCTTGCGCGCGTCATCTCGTGCCATGTTGGCCGCCACGACGAACAGCCACCCCCGTGCGTTGTCCGGTTTGTGGACCAGCGCCCGGGCGAACGCTTCCTGGGCGAGGTCCTCCGCGCGCTCGGCGTCCCATACCTTGCGGTACAGGAAACGCACGAGCGAGCGGTAGGTACTGCGATAAACGTCAGCCAGATCCTCGGGCATCGCGCCTCAGGAACGGAAGTCCCGCACCAACGCATCCAGCTCACCGGGCCGCCAGGTGGTCTTGCCGCCCGCTTCAATCTTGATGCTCGCCCGCCGGCCGGCCACCAGCACCGCCGGCTCGAGCGCCGCGGCCTGCCCCAGATCGGGCATGGCGCGCAGCAGGGCGAAGTACGCGTCGCTGTAAGGCGCCACACTCACGACGCGTAACGAGTCGCCGTGGCTCAGATCGATCCACGTGCTGTCGCGCCAGATGAAGAGGCGGCCGCCGACGCGTTGCGTCGGGTTGATCCCCGAGCGCGCGCGGCGCACCTCATCGAGCTCCGCGGCGTTCACACCAGTCACGACAACGGCATCCAGGCGCACTGCGCCCCGCATCGAATCCTGGAGCGCCGACTTGGCGACGGCGCCTGCCCCCGCCTGATCGCGCGGCGCCGGTGCTGGCGCGTTCAGTGCGCGTTCTTCCAATGCGCGCCGCGTCACGATGTTCGGCTCCTGCACCAGGTACGACGTGTATTCCGTGAGAATGCCGTAGCGCAGGGCGAGCTGCTTCAGGGCATCGAGTAGCTCTTTGGTCTGCCCTCTGAGGCGGATCTCACGCGACAACGCTCCCGCCTTCCGAGCGGCCCACAACTGCTCGATGTAGCGCGCATCACCCTCACGGTCTGCAAGCGTCGTCTGGAACGATTCATCACGCCCGTTGCGCCGGCCGCGCACGGAGACTGTGCGCTCGCCACCAGCGCTCCCTGCGCCGCGGTACCGTCCGAATACGACCATTTCGTCTCCGGCAAAGAGGTCGGGGAGACTCCCGGGCTGCAGATCGTACACCTCGACGCCCGGTGATGCGGAGAGCGCGAGGTCGGTGAGCACGGGGGTCGCGACCTTCGCGGACAACGCGCCCATCGCCCGCTCGATATTCTCGCCCGGCCGGACGTACTCGGTGGTACCCCGAGCCCGCTCGGTGAGTCGGTCGAGGAGGTAGGTGTTCACGTCGTCGCCCACGCCGAACGCGAACACGCGGAACCGGCCGCGTCCCTGCTCGGCGCGCTCCGCGATGCGCTCGGGGTCACTCTCTCCAACGCTCGGCAGGCCGTCGGTGAGGAACACCACCACGCCCAGGGCCTCCGCGTCCGGCGCCTCGGCGTACGCCTCGGCGAGCGCACCGGCGATGTTCGTGCCGCCCTCGGCCTCGAGACTGCGAATCCAGTTTCCCGCGTCGCTGCGGTTGGCCGCGCTCGCGTTCGTCCAGCCGGACGCGTAGCGTCGCACACCGCCCGAGAAGGCAACCAAGCGGAAGCGGTCCGTCTCCCGGAGACTGCCGACCAACTGGTTCAGCGCCAGCTTGGCCTGCGCCATCTTTTCACCCGACATCGATCCCGACACGTCGATCACTGCGACCACGTCGCGGCGGAGCGCCTCGGCCTGCGCGGCCACGCCGGGGGCCAACAGCAGCATGAAGTAGCCGTCCTCGCCGGCCGGGTGTTGCGTCACGAGCGACATCCCCACGAGCCCGCGGGCGAGCGGGAGCAGCAGCTCGAAGTCGCCTGCCGCGGCGCCATCGGCCAGTGTGACGTTGATGTGGTTGCCCGTCCGCGACGCTTGGACCTGATGCGTCGGCGAGTACGGATCCCCGAAACGCCCGGCGCTGTCGATCTCCATGCGGAAACTGCGCGGCGCGGTCTGGCGGCCGCGGTCGCCGAGATAGCGGAAGCGCCACGCGTCGCCGGCGCGATCCATCATCTGGGTGTACTTGAGCGTGATCTTCCGCGTCTCGCCGGGATTGATGGGGAAGACCCGCGCCCGAATGAGTCCCTGGCCCGCGAGCTCGATCAGCGCGGGATCGCGCTTCTGCCGCACGATCGCTTCGTAGATGGAGCGCGCCTGGCCGGCGTCCATCGCCTCGCCCCGCAGCTCCTGGTCGCCCTGCCACAGCGAGTAGCTGGCGAACACCGCTTCACCTGGTAGAGGGAAATGGTACATCCCCTCATCCATGACGGGTCCGTTGTTGCGGAACCACTCTTCAACCGTCACACGGGCGACGCGGCCGCTGACGCTGACCTGGACGGTGCTGCGAATGCGCTCGATCCGCCCTTGCGGAACGGGGCGAATGGGATCTATCCAGCCTTGTCCGCGGGCGTTGGGAGACACGGTGATGGCTAACAGCGTGGCGAGTGCAAACGCGCGGATTAAGACCTGCATGGTGTGCATCCTGTGGGAGACGCAAGAGAGACGGACCCGCCCCCCCGACTTGCACACCCCAAGATTCAAGTCCCTAGAAAAGTTGCGCAGACGCCAAGCTACGAGTGGCTTCAAGCTCAAAGCTTGCAGCCACTTAGCAACTTGGCGTCTGGGCAACTTTTCTTGAGTCTTGGAGCTACCGGACTGCGCACTGGTTTGGACCCGATTCGAGCGTGACGGCATCCGCGTCCGACACGTCCACCAGGCCAAGGTTGGCTTGTTTGATAGTCCGGTACGCCTCCGGCGGCGTCATCTGGTGGTCCGCGACCCAGCCGAGGAATTCGCGCTCATCCTGGATGGCAGCGGCGGCGTTCGTGGCCGCAATGACGTCGAAGCGGGCGGCGACGGCGCGGTCGGCGCGGCGCTCCTCTTCACTCGAATAGTGACCGGGGAGCACGAGCAGATCGCCGGACCACTCGCGGCGCGCGCGCTCGAGGCTCTGCCACAGCAGCTTCGCCCAGGCGTCGGCCTGACCGCCCAGGTCGGGTCGTCCGACCGACCGGACAAACAGAAAGTCCCCGGTGAGGGCGAGGCCATCGTCCGCGAGGAGTGCAACGCTGCCGAGCGTGTGGCCGGGCACGTGCACCGCGCGCAGTGTCGCCCGCCCGAATACGATCGTGTCGCCGTCCGACAACGCCTGATGCGAGAATCGTCCCGGCGTTTCGTCGTAGGGCGAGACGGCGTCGTCGCCGTGGACGAAATAGGGCACCTGCCAGTGTTGGGCCGCCGCGCGCGCGCCGCTCAGGTAGTCGGCGTGCATGTGCGTGTCCACCACCGCGGCTGGAGTGGCAGACAGCTCCGTCAGGAGCGCGTCGTAACGGGCCAAGTGGCGGCCGGGATCCACGACTACGGCGTCGCCGTCGCTGACGAGCACGTAGCTCAGCGCACCTTTCCCCAGACGGTCGAGCTGGACGACGTGCGCGAGTGACGGCGTCGGTGCCAGGCGCCGGGCAACGTAGACCATCTCCCACGCCGCCATCCCGCCGGTGACCGAGAGGGCCTCGTATCCCCGTTCGCGCAGGAACGCGGTCGACTGTTTGCTCGAGTTGCCGCGATTGCAGATCACGGCGACGGGCCGCCTAGGGTCGAGACCGAGGCCGTCAAGCGAGGACAAGGCGAGCAGCTTGGAGTTTGGCATCGCCCGGAAGTCGAGCGCTGATCCGAGCATGACGTGTCCTGCGGCGACCTTCTCGGCGGCGCGCACGTCGAGCACCTGCAGCGGCTCGCCGTGATCGAGCCGCTCCGCGAGCTCCTGGGGCGCGATCTGGGGCAGGGGAGAGGATGACATTGGAGCAGAATCTACATGACGCAAACGGCCCCCGTTGCCGGGGGCCGTCGCATGACCAGGATTCACGACGCCGAGTTACCGCAGGGGTACCAGGACGCCGAACAGCAATCCGAACGTGTTAACTGGGGCGATCGCGAGATCGGTGTTGCGGCCCCAGAGGGTGTAGTTCATCTCCACGCGCCCACCAAGCGGGCCCGTCAGCGCAAAGCGGTAGCCCCACGCGAGATTGAGGGCCGTACGGGTCGCGGCATCGGCGCCGGTGCTCTTGAGGTACTGCAGGTTGGCGCCCGCCGCGCCGTACCAGCCACCGTGCACGGCGTAGTTCAGGCGTGCCGAGAAGCCGCCGACGAACGTGGTCGTGCCGCTCGACTGGATGCGGTGGATGTCCACGCCGGGTTCGAGCGCGAGCTTCTTACCGATCGGGAAGATCGCGAAAATCGGAGACGGGAGCGAGATCTCGGGAGACGAGAGTGCCGCGCCGACTCCGCTGCCGAAGCTTGGGAACATCAGGAGCGTAATGTCGTTCGCGCCGCCGACCTCGTGGACGTTGGCGTACCCCCCTGCGACACCGAACTGCTTCGTCCACGCGCCCGTCGCTGCGCGCGGCGCGCCCCGAGCGGTGGCGGCGCGACGCGTTGCCGTCGACACGCCCAGGAGGACCGAGTAGGCGTTCTGCGGACCGACGTTCTCGGCCTTGCCCCACAGGCGAGCGCCCACTTCAACACGCCCGTTGAGCGGACCGGTGAGGTGGTGGCGATACCCCACGGCTGCCTGCACCGCGAGCTGCGTCTCCCCGCTTCCAGAATTGTTCACATAGCCCACGGCGCCACCGGCCGCCGCGTAGAAGCGGTTGGTGAGGGCGTAATCGCCCCGCACCCCTAGCGTCACGAGGGTCGCGCCGGCGCCCGCGGTGAGCTGCGAAGCGGCCACGTCGAACTCGACGGCAATCTTGTTCTTCCATGGGATAACGGCGTACAGGCCGGGCGCGGACGGCAGGAGCGGACCGAGGTTGAACCCCGGCAGGCTAACGATATCGATCGGGTTGCCGCCTGAACCGGCCGCAACGAGGCGCGTGAAGCCGCCTTGGATCCCGATCTCTTTTTGCCACGCCTGCTGCGCCTGCGCGCTCGTGGCGAGGCCAGCTGCCAGAACGATCACTGCCAACACTTTCTGCACGGTGAAACCTCCGGTGCTATTGTGAGGGTACCAGCCCGGGGGGCCGGGCAGGTGCTAAAGAAGGGCGCCACAATATTGGGGAAAGCCCCCGAAACGCAATACTGTAGCACCCGCCGCTGGGGCGGAATGCCAGAAAAGCCAGGAAATTCCAGGGCTTTCGGGCCTCCCGTTTTCCGGTCCGCTGTCTATATTGTGAATGCGTTCACAAGCCCACCAGCCAACGTATCCGGAGGTCATTCGCAATGCGCTTCACTCTGCTCACGACCGTTGTCGCGCTCGGCGCGCTCGCCTGTGGCGGCGAAAAGCAGGCCAGCCAGACGCCGGCCGCCGGTACACCGGCCGCGACGCCCGCGGCGACCGGTCCTGTGGTCGAGGTCAAGATGACGGGCAACGGCACTAACGTGGCGGCGTTCGAGCCTAAGGCGCTCACGATCGCCCCGGGCACCACCGTCCGCTTCATCAACGTCTCGGGCGGTATGCACAACATCGCCTTTTGGGGCGACTCGGTTCCCGCAGGCGGCGCGGCCGCGCTCGCCGCCGGCATGGCCAACACCATCGACAACATGCAGGGCGCGTTCCTCATGAACGCGAACGACACGTACGAGGTCTCCTTCGCGAACGCGCCGAAAGGCGTGTACAAGGGGTACTGCGTCCCGCACGTGGCGTTGGGGATGAAGATTGCCATCACGGTGCAGTAGGGCTCGGCACCAGTGATCGCCGACACGGCTCCGGGATGCGTCCCGGGGCCGTTTCGCTTTACTTAGGTCCTATGACGAACAGCTGGGATCTGGTCGTCGTGGGCACGGGGTTCGGCGGTAGCATGGTGGCGCTCGCCGCCGTGCGCGCCGGACTGCGCGTGTTGCTCATCGAGCGCGGGCGCTGGGTGGACCGCGACGATTCGGCGTGGGATACGCAGAGCATCCTGATCGACCGGAAGTACCGCAGCGCGTCGCCGTTTGAGACCCCGGGCTCGATGTTCGGGCGATCCCAGTACTTCCCCGACGAAGCCGTCGGCGGCAAATCGCCGTTCTACGGCGCCGCGTCGTTTCGGTTTCGCGAAGACGACTTCCGCCTGCGGCAGCGTTACCCTGGCGTTTGCTCGGACCTCGTCGACTGGCCGATTACCTACGCTGATCTCGCGCCGTATTACGAACAAGCGGAGGGGCTCCTCGGCGTCGCCGGTGTGGCCGGGCAAGACCCCACCGAGCCCCCGCGCCGGCCGTACGCCGCGGCGCCCCCGTCGTTCTCGACGCCGGCCCGGCGAGTCGCGGCCGCCGCCGCATCCCTCGGGTTGAAACCGTTTCCGATCCCGCTGGCCATCAACTTCGCGTCGACGGACGGGCGCCGGCCCTGCGTGCAGTGCCTCACCTGCGATCTCTTCCCCTGCAAGATCGGGGCGAAAAACGATCTCTCCGTCACGGTGCTCCCCGGCGCGATCGCTGCCGGTGCCACGGTGCTGCACAGCACGGTGGCCCTACGCCTCAAGCGCGCCGGGGAGGGGGAGGGCGCTCGCATCTCGGAGGTCGAGTGCCTGGACACCACGAGCGGCGAACGCTTCTCGGTGAAGTGCCGCGTGTGCGTCGTGAGCGCGGGCGCCATTCCGACGCCGGCGCTGCTGCTCGCCTCCGGTTTGGGCGACGTGGGGCCGAACGGGGCATGGATCGGCCGCTGTCTCATGCGTCACTGCTCCGGGATCGTCATCGGGATTTTCGGCGAGCGTACGAATCCGGAGCGCGCGTTCCACAAACAGGTCGCGTTGACCGATTTCTATTTCGGGGAGGACCGGAGATCTCCGCCCGGGCCCTGGGGAATGATCCAGGGTCTCCAGGTACCGCCGCCCGAGTTCATCGCGTCTGAGGGCGGATTCCCGATCGGGACGCTCGGTGCGAAGGCGGCGGATCGTTTGGTGTTTCTCTTGTGTATCGGGCAAGACCTCCCGGATCCCGAGAATCGCGTGGCGATCGACGCCGCCACGAGCGATCGCTACGGCGCGCCGACGCCGCGCGTATTCCACCGCTATTCGCGACGCGACCGCCAGGCGCGCAGCCAGCTGTATCGCGTGGGAACGCGGGTCCTCCGAAAAGCCGGCGCGCTGATCCGCGTGCGCAAGCCGATCCACACGTTCTCGCACGCGCTCGGCAGCTGCCGCTTCGGGACGGACCCCGCGCGGGCCGTGCTCGACCCGTGGTGCCGGATGTTCGGCGTCCCGAACCTGTTCGTGGTCGACGCGAGCTTCATGCCGAGTTCCGGGGGTGTGAATCCGAGCCTCACCATCGCCGCGAACGCGCTGCGCGTGGGTGAGCACCTCGTCGCGGAGTGGGATCGGCTCGTATGAAAGCCATTCGTCTTGTGTTGCTCGGCTGCGGGAAGGTGGCCCGGACGCACAGTCGCGTCGCCCGGTCCTTGGGCGGCGTCGAACTCCTGTACGCCAGCCGATCGCTCGAAAAGGCGGAAGCGTACAGTCGGAAATACGGCGGCGTGGGTGCGTTTGGCAGCTACGAGGCCGCCTGCGCCGAGGCCAGTGTCGACGCGGTCTTCGTCTGCACGCCCCAGGCGTTCCATGTCGAACACGCCGGCCTGGCGGCGCGCCACGGCAAGGCGGTGCTGATCGAGAAGCCGGTGGCGCGGACGCTCGACGAGCTGGCGCAGATCGAAGCCGCGGTGCGTCGGGCCGGCACGATCGCGATGGTGGCTGAGAACTACTACTTCAAACCCGCCGTCCGGGTGCTGCGCGAGCACATCGCGCGCGGCGACCTGGGCCAGGTGCTGTTCATCGAGCTGAACCGCGCCGGACGCCAACGCCCCACGGGGTGGCGGGCGGACGCGGCCCTGATGGGCGGTGGGGCGCTGCTCGAGGGCGGCGTCCACTGGGTCAATTATCTTTCTCGCCTGGGAGGCACGGTGCGCGAGGTTTGCGCCGTGCGCCCCGAGGTCGATCGAACGCTGGTCGCCCCATTCGAAGACGGTCTCGAAGTCCTGGTGCACTTCGAGAACGGCACCGTCGGCAAGTTGCTCCACGCGTGGAGCGTGACGAATCGGCTCGCGGGCCTCGGGCTCTCGAAGATCTACGGCACCGAAGGCAACGTCACCTTCGAGAGCAACGGCCTCTTCGCGCTCGTTACCGGGCGGCGGACGCGCCTGCGGTTTCCCGGCGTCCGCGACCTGATGGGGTACCGCGCGATGTTGCGGCACTTCATTGACTGCGTGCGCGAGCGGCGCGAGCCCGAGATGTCGCTCGCCGCCGCGCGCCACGATCTCGCCGTGGTCACGGCGGCCTACCGGTCGCTCGAGTCCCGGCGGTTTGAACCCCTATCCACGGAGCATTGAATGCAAGCCGGTCATGTCCCGCTCGCGCTCGCCATCGCCACGTATGACTGGAACCCGAAGACGGCCGTCTTCTGCCTCGGGATGCACTTCCTCCCCAACGCCGACTCGCTCGTCGTGAAGGCGGGGTTCGCGAAGCCCGACTTCCATTGCACGGTGACGCACAGCATCCTCTTCGCGCTGGTCGTGAGCGGCATCGTGGCCTTGTTCTCGCCGCACTACGCGATCTTCGCGTTGATCGCGATCCTCGCGCACTACGCGGCCGACATCGGGAGCACCGTGGGGTTGCCGCTGCTGTGGCCGTTCTCGAAGAAGAAGTTCACGCTCGCCTTCTTCAAGGACACCGGGTACTGGGGCTGGCAGATGCTCACCGGGTACTACCGCCAGCCGATGGCGTGGGTGCTCGAGGGCGCCGTTCTGGCCTTCTTTATCTATCGGCTCTACGTGATATCGGCGTAGTGCTCGGCGGCCTGGGTCGGGCACTCGTCAAGAAACACGGCACGCCGCAATGGGACGCGGTCATTCGCGCCACCGGCGTGCTGTGTTTGTTGGCGATCTATCCGACGCTGCGCTGGCCCCAGATCGCGGGGCTGGTGGGATTCTTCGTCATCTCGGTCGTGATGAACGGGCCGCTCTCGCCGTTATTCCCGGTGTTCTTCGAGCCGGTGATGTTCGTGGCGGCGCGCGTGTACTCGCCGTTCCTCGTGGGGCTCATCGCGACGCTGGGCGCGTGCTACATGGAGTACCTCAACTATTACCTCCATGAGTACGCCATCTTCCACCCGAAACTCGACCGCGTCCGCTCGAACTACTGGGTCCGGAAATCTGTCGAGCTGTTCGAGATCAGCCCCTTCTGGGCCATCGTGCTCATGGCGTTCACACCGCTGCCGTACTGGCCGGCCCGTATTCTCGGGCCCCTGACGCGCTACCCGATCGAGCGCTATCTGCTGGCGACCTTTGTGGGCCGCCTTCCGGAGTGGTGGCTGTACGCCGCATTCGGCAAATGGTTACCCATCTCGACGCCCGTGTTGATTGTTGGAACGCTGGCGTTCACAGTCCTCTTCCTTCTCTTCGTCCTGGTACAGCGTCACCGCGCCGCCCGCCGGGCGACCACCTAGGCGGGGAACCGGCCGCGCCGGGGTCTTGTTTGTGGCGAGGACTCCTTTTTAAATAGGTAATCCGTGACTAGACGCGCCCTCATAGTCCTCGGTATCGCGGCCGTGGTCGTGGCATCCGCAACGGCCCGGAGCTCCCCGCGCCCCGTTTCCCCACGGTCGCTCGTCCAACCCCTTTCGTCGGAGCTGCGTGACCTGCCGCTGGCCCGGGTCACCGCGAACCCCGAGAAGGGCGAGCTCGTGATCGAGCTGCCCCCGGTGGATCTGCCCGCCGGGGCCTCGCACCACAGCACCGATCAGCCTCCGGTGTCGTTGGCTGAGCTCCCCGTCGCCGGGGCCATCTACGGCTTCCGCACCGAGCTGGTGGATGAACAGGGCCGTCAGTTGTCTCCCACGTTGGTCCACCATTTCAACGTGCTCGATCCGTCGCACCGCGAGCTGTTCCTGCCGATCGGCCAGCGCATCGTGGCGG
>DATHDT010000199.1:0-6633 GCA_035318905.1 Gemmatimonadales bacterium
AGGTCGGCCGCGCGTTGGATGGCGTCGTCCGCGGCCTTCGGTAGGGGCGCAGCATGCTGCGCCCCTACAGCGGCGGGTGGGGCGTACTCCACCTTCTGATTCTGCACATCCTTCGGGATATCGATCAGCACCGGACCCGGCCGGCCGTGCTGGGCCACGGCGAGAGCCTCGGTCACGACGTCCGCGATGTCGGCCGCGTCCTGTACCAGGTAGTTCTGTTTCGTGATCGGCAGGGTGATGCCGACGATGTCGGTCTCCTGGAAGGCGTCCATCCCGATCATCGAGCGCGATACCTGCCCCGTGATCGCGACCACCGGAGAACTGTCCATGTGCGCGGTCGCGAGCCCGGTGACGAGGTTCGTGGCCCCGGGACCGGAGGTCGCGACGCAGACGCCGACTCGACCGCTGGCGCGGGCGTAGCCGTCTGCCGCGTGCGCCGCCGCCTGCTCGTGGCGCACGAGGATGTGACGCAGGCCCGGGTATTCGGGGAGCGCGTGGTAGAACGGCATGATCGCGCCCCCGGGGTACCCGAAGAGCACATCCACACCCGCGTCGATCAGTGTGCGGCAGAGGATCTGCGCGCCGCTCGGGGTTTCGCTCATCGCCTCACACTCCCCAGAAGTAGGCCGCGTTCAGCGATTGCCCTTCGAGCTCGTCCGCGTTGCTCGCCTTGTTGAGCGCGTGCACGAGCGCGCGGGTGCTCGCCTCGACGATGTCCGTCGACGCGCCGTGCCCGGAAAGCGACTTCCCGTCGACCCGGACCTGCACGAGCACCTGACCGAGGCTGTCACGCCCCGGCGTGACCGACTGCACGGTCAGGTTCAAGACATCGATCTTGCGCCCCACGATTCCCGCGATCGCCGAGAACGCGGCGGCGATGGGTCCGTTGCCCTTGCCCGTAGCGCGCCGTTCACCGGCCCATGGACCGGCGAGCGCCACCTCGGCTGTGGCGGGGACGGTGCCGCACGTCACCACCAACCCGGCGAGCCGGTATGCCTCGGGTGCGTCGTGGAACCGCCCGTGCAGGAGGGCGAGCAGGTCCTCATCGAGGATCTGCTGCTTCTTATCGGCTAGCGTCGTGAACTCCTGGTACAGGTTGTCGATCGTGGCCTCGTCCAGCTCGTAGCCGAGCTGTTGGTAGCGCCGCTCGAGCGCGTGGCGACCCGAGTGCTTGCCGAGCACCAGGGTGGAACGAGGAACGCCGACCTCCTCGGGGCGGATGATCTCGTAGGTCAGGCCGTTCTGGATCATGCCGTGCTGGTGGATGCCCGCCTCGTGGGCGAAGGCATTGCGGCCGACGACTGCCTTGTTCGGCTGGGGAAAGACACCCGTCACGTGCGAGAGCATCTGGCTGGTGCGGTACAGCTCGGGCGTGTGGACACCACAGCGGAACGACACGGCGTGGGGGCGCACGCGCCCGGCCACGACGATTTCCTCGAGCGCCGCGTTTCCGGCACGCTCACCGATCCCGTTGATCGTGCACTCGACCTGGCCGGCGCCCGCTTCGATCGCGGCAAGCGAGTTCGCCACGGCGAGGCCGAGATCGTCGTGGCAATGGGCGCTGAACGTGACCCGGTCGCTCCCGGGCACGCGCTCGCGCACGGACCTGAACATCGCCGCGTACTCGCCCGGCGTGGCGTACCCTACGGTATCGGGGAGGTTGATCGTCGTGGCGCCCGCGTCGATCGCGGCCTCGACCACCTGGCACAGGAAGTCCAGATCGGAGCGCGTCGCGTCCTCCGCGGAGAATTCGACGTCGTCGGTGAAGCCCTTGGCGCGCTGTACCGCCGCGCGCGCTCGCGCGAGACACTGCTCGCGGGTGAGGCGCAGTTTATGCTCGAGGTGCAGGTCGGAGGTCGCGATGAAGACATGAATGCGTCCACGGGCGGCGGACCGCAGCGCTTCCCCCGCGCGGTCGATGTCCCGGTCGTGGCAGCGGGCCAACGCCGCGATGACCGGACGCCGCACCGCTTCGGCGATGGCGCGGACACCCGAGAAGTCGCCATCGGAAGCGCTCGGGAACCCGGCCTCGATGACGTCCACGCCCAGCCGGTCCAGTTGGCGCGCCAGGCGCAGTTTCGACTCCGGCGTCATGGAATTCCCGGGCGCCTGCTCTCCGTCGCGCAACGTGGTGTCGAAGATGACGACGTCTCGTCCCATGTGTCCCCCTCGACGTGAAAAAAAAGCCGCGGACCTTTGAGGGGTCCGCGGCGATGGATTCGGGCTGCTGCTCTATTCGATCATCTTGCCCTGGCGCGCGCCGGCGACCCCCTGCTGAGTGAGGTGCTCAGCAGCAGGACCAGCAGGCTAAGGATGAGCGCGAGTTGCATCACGAGCGAGAGGCTAGCACCGAACCCGGGTGGCTGTCAAGGCCCGCGTCGGGCGCCGGCATCTGAGCCACCGCCTGTCGGAACCCGGCGTATACCTGCTCCGACCACCATCCCTGGCAGCGTGCGATCTCGTGGAGCGCCGCCTCCCGCGACATGGCCGGACGGTACGCGCGCGTCGTCGTGAGGGCGTCGTAGACGTCCACGATGCCCACGATCTGGGCCGCCACGGGGATCTCGTCCCCGCGCAGGCGGTCGGGATACCCGGTCCCGTCGTACTTCTCATGGTGCCAGCGGACGATGGGTTTCAGGTCCCACGGGAACTCGACCGCGGCCAGCAACTCGATCCCCCGAATGGGGTGCATCTGAACGACCTCAAACTCGTCCCGCGTGAGCGGCCCGGGTTTGTTCAGCAGCTCGTGCGGGACGCGAACCTTGCCGACGTCGTGCAGGTAGGCGCCGAGCCGAATCGTGGTCTGGTCGTGGTCGCTCATGCCCAGGGCCTGCGCGACCGCCACGGCGAGGTGGGCGACCCGCTCGCAATGCCCAAAGGTGTACGTGTCGCTCGACTCGATCGACTGGCCCCACTCGCTGACCAGCGTCAAATACGTGGCCTCGAGGTCGGCCATCTTGCCGTCGACGTACACCAGATCGCCACGTGCGTCGAGTCGACTGAACAGCGCGTGGGCTTCGTTCAGGAGCATCAGGGCGTCCTGATTGCGGGCCAGCCCCTGGTACAGGATCGCCAACTCGCGACGGGCGGCTGCCTCGTTCAGGACAGAGCCGATGCCGACCGCGAGATCGATCGCCGAGTGCAGGCGCGCCTCGGCGAGCGCGGGCCGCCCCGTCTCGCGGTACACCATGCCGATGATCCGATACGCCTGCGCCCGGAGCACGCCATCGTCGACCTGATCTAACCGCGCCAGGGCATCTTCCGCGTTGCGCCGCGCCGCCTCGTACACGCCGCGCGCGACGAAGACCTCAGCGTGATTCAGAAGACATAACGCTTGCAGGTAGACGTCGTTGGCGCGGACGGCGATGCCGTAGCTCCGAGCGAAATACCGGTCGGCTTCGTCGAGCAGCTGCCGCTGGGCGCTCACCATGCCGAGGTTGTGGTACGCGATGGCGCACCCGTGCTCGTCGCCGTAACTCTCGTACGCCTCCAGCGAGCGCCCGTAACACGCCACCGCGCCCTGCAGGTCGCCCTGGATGCTCGCGAGGATCCCCAGGTTCTGCTCGACGCGCGCCCGCAGCTCGCGGCTCGCGCCGCCCAGCTCCACGGCGCGCTGGAAGTGTCTCCGCGCTTCGGCCAACGGTCCGGACTCGAGGTCGATGCCGCCCAGCGTGTTCACGGCCTCGGCCGCGAGGATGTCGTTGCCGGCCTCGTGCGCGACCGTGAAACTCCGGTTGCACAGTTGGCGCGCCTCATCGGATCGATTGCAGCGGTGCCGGACGACGGCGAGCCGCCGCAGCGCCTCGGCCAACACGGCGTTTTCCCCCGTCCGCGCCGCGTTCGTGACCGCCGTTTCGTAGCCGGCCGCGGCCGCCGGAAGATCGCCCTCGCGCTCCCGGACCCGCGCGTCATGCAGCAGGTCCAGCGCGGAGCGCAGCGGCGCGCGCGAACCTGTCGTCATGCCGGGGGATGCAGACCCGGAGACGGCGGTGTCGGTGGCGGAGCGTACCCGACGCCGGACGCGGCATCGCCGCCGAGCTCTTTCAGCAGCGCATCGAGGTGCTCCACCTCCACCTTCGCCCCCAGCCGGTCCAGTGTTTCGCGGGCGGTCTGCGCCGCCTCCGTCGCCGCCGCCGCTTCCCCCTCGCGAGCCAACAGATACGCGAGATCGCGCTGCGCCGTGGCGATCAGCAGCGGGCGCTCGTGCTTGCTGGCCCGAGCGATGACCTCGCCGAACATGGCCTCGGCTTCCCGTCTCTGACCCGACCTGCCCAGCGCGACGGCGAGAATGCGTAGATCCTCAGCCTCGCGGACGGGGTCCTTGAGATCGCGGTGCACTCCCGCCGCGCGTTTCGCTTCCCGGATCGCCAGCTCCGGCTCGCCTCGCAACACCTGGATCTCCGCCCGTCCGGCCAGGGCCTGGGCCTTGAGCCGTTGGTCGCCCACCCGCTCCGCCTCCCGCACGGCCGCGTCGGTGGCCTGCATCGCGTCGTCGAGACGGCCCTGCTCGCGATACGTGATCCCCAGGTTATGCTGCGACTCGGCGATGCCGCGCGTGAAGCGGGCTTTCTGGTACGCACCAATTGCGCGCGTATAGGCACCGACCGCCCGCCCGTAGTCCCCTTGCATGTTCGCGATGATGCCGAGGTTGTTGGCACAGCGCCCGAGCGTGGCCATGTCGTTGTCTTGCATGGCCTCTTCCTGTGCCCGTGTGAAGAACTCCGTCGCTTCGCCGATGCCGCCGCGCTCGAGGGCGATCGCTCCGCAGACGTTGAGCCCCCGCACCTCCAGCGTGCGGTCGCCGAGGACCCGCGCCCGCGACAGCGCGACCCGGGCCCACTGCTGGCCCAGGTCCAGGCGGCCCAGCCGGGCCTGCCCGATGCCGCTGAGCAAGGCGAGCATTGGCGACTGCTCGAGCTCGTCCTGGGTGCGTCCACCGAGGTAGGCGACGAGTTCGGTATAGTCCCCCGCATCGGCCAGCGCCTGCGCCGCGTGCAGGGGCGCCAGGGAGCGGCCCAGCTCAGCGGCGAAGTCGCCGTCCCACTCTTGACTCGCCAGGTTGCGGATTTCCGCTTCCGCGCCCAGTCGGGCGAAGATGGCCTGCGCCGTCCGGGCGGCCTCCTGGGCTTCGGCGTTCCGACCGCTCCGGCGCAGCACCAGCGCCAGGTCGCGCGTCGCCTCGGCGAGGAGCTGCGGCCGCCGGTGCCCGTCGGCCCGCGCGATCACATCGCGCAGCGCCGACTCGGCGGCGCCCGCCTCGCCTTCGGCGGCGAGCACCATCGCCATCGTGCGCAGGTCCTCAGCCTCGTCGGCCGGGTCGGGCACGCTCCTGCGGATCTCGTAGACGCGGTCGAGCTCGCCGCGCGCGAGCTGCAGCTCGCCGCGCACCACGCGAATCTCGGCTCGTCCGCGGAGCGCCAACGCCCACAGCGTGTGGTCGCCGGAGGCCTGTGCCTCCGCGACCGCCCGATCGGCTTCCATCAGCGCGCGGTCGAATGCGCCCTGCTCGCGGTAGGTGATGGCGAGGTTGTGCTGGCATTGGGCGATGCCCTGACGCCACCCCGCCCGGTCGAAAGCGGCGCGCGCGATCTCCCACGAGGCGATCGCTTCCGCGTGCCGTCCCCGCAGGTGACTGATGATCCCCAGGTTGGTCGAGCAGCGGCCGGCCGTGGCGACGTCCGAGTCCCGGCTCGCGACCATCAGGCCGCGCGTGCAGAAGTCGGCGGCCTCGTCGATGCGCCCGCCCACCAGGGCGACGGCGCCCCGCGCGTTGAGAGCGCGACCCTCGATCGCCTGCTCGTTGCGCTTGCGCGCCTGGTCGAGCGCCACGTCGAGCCAGCGGCGTCCCTCGTCGTGCCGCCCCATCCGCGCGTGCGCGGTCCCGTAGAGCAACGCGAGGCTCGGCGATCCCTCGAGCTCGTTCCCGTCTTGGGCACCAAGCAGCGCGACGACTTCGGCGTGGTGGCCGGCCGCGGCGAGCTGTTGGGCCTTGTCGATTACGATTGACGACGTCGTCATAGCATGGATCTCCCGCCTGCAGGATGCGCTACCAAGAGACCGCGTACTGGGAGAAGTGCTCCAGCGCGGCCGCCACCAACTCTTGGGTCGTGTCGTTTTTCGACCACAGCTGCTTCCAGGCACCCACCTTCGAACCCCGGTACCAGATCGCGAGCTGCTCCTTCAGCGTTTCATCGGCGGCGTCAACGACCCCATCGCCGTTCAAATCGGGATTTGCGTTCTGGTAGTAGATGGCCAGCTGCGCCGGACTCGATTTGGAGAACAGCACCCCGGACGGCTGGAAGTCCACATTGAAGAGGACCGTATCGATCGTCATCGTGATACGGACCGAGTCGCCCCTTTCCAGCGGCACGCCATCGGCGCCGGCCACCAACCCATTGATGGGGATCCTGAACCGAAGGAAGGGGTCGGGGAACCATTGCCAGGGCGCACGCCGGTAGTTCAGGAAGATCGTCGTCTGGACCCCACGCTTTGCCCAGAATGACACCTGGTAGGTCTGGAGCCGGGGCGCGGTCGGCGACTGCCGCAGGATGTGCGCCCCTGGGGGAGGCAACACGTCTGCGAGGGGTGGTTGGACGGCGACGGGAGCAGGCCCCGTTTGGTCCAAACATCCCG
>DATHDT010000200.1:0-3212 GCA_035318905.1 Gemmatimonadales bacterium
CGCTGAAGTCGGCGATTTCTTCCCAATCCGGGCCCCGCGACGCACTCCACTGATAGAGCTTCGAGCCCTTGGCCATCAGCAGCACGCCGGCGGGGGTCCAGGCATACTGATCCACACCCGGAAGCGTCCGGACGAGAGTGCGAACCTGCCGCGTCGCGAGGTCGAGATCGGCGACGGCCCACGTGCTGTCGGGCCCCTTCTGCACGAAGCTGATCCGGGTCCCGGCCCCCGGGATGCGTTGCAGGCCGCGCCCGATGTTCCGGGCGACCAGCGTCGCGGTTCCCGAGCGCAGATCGGCGACTTGCAGCGTCGCCGTGTCGCCGAGCACGAACAGCGCCACGGTGCGGGCGTCGCCCCACGCATGGTAGCCCACGGGCTTCACCCCGGCCAACACGAGGACGGGGTGTCCGCCGTCCCAATCGAAGCGCCACAAGCGCTGCGTCGAATCTGCTTCCACACGCACCACCGAAAACCCGGAGCCGTTGGGGAGCGGCGTGGCGGAGTACTCGCTCTCGGGCGTCGTCTTGGTCAGCTGCACGCTGCGGCCGGCGGCGATGTCGTAGCGCCAGATGTCGGCCTGGCCGTCCGTCACCGACGTGAACAGGAAGCCGCGGCCGTCGGGTGTGAAGAACGGCTGATTGTCGTAGCCCGGGCGATGCGTGACGTTGACGGGCGTTCCGACTTCGATGCGATCGCCGGCACCGCGGGCATGCAGCTCGGCG
Source organism: Gemmatimonadales bacterium (assembly GCA_035318905.1). Lineage (GTDB taxonomy): Bacteria > Gemmatimonadota > Gemmatimonadetes > Gemmatimonadales > GWC2-71-9 > 20CM-2-65-7. The sequence goes on from DATHDT010000200.1 coordinate 723, forward strand.
AGGAAGATGTCGGTGCCGGGCGGAGCCTGAGCGAACGCCAGGGCGGCGGCGACGAGCGCGAGAGCGGCGACCGCTCCAGTCGAGCGCTTTGTCATTTCCTGGTCGCGTAGCTCGCGGCGCAGGACCTTGAGGACCGTGGACTTCGGCAGCTCAGACCGGAACTCGATTTCGCGCGGCACCTTGAACGGCGCAAGGTTCTCGCGGCAGTACGCGATCAACTCTTCGGCCGTGGCCCGCTGGCCCGCCTTGAACACGACAAAGGTCTTCACCGTCTCACCGCGGCGCTCATCGGGGATCCCGATTGTGGCGGCCTCGGCGACCGCGGGATGGCCCGCGAGAGTGCGATCGATCTCGTCCGGGTACACGTTGAACCCTCCGCACAGGATCATGTCTTTCTTGCGGCCGACGATGTAGCAGTAACCGTCCGCGTCGACGCGCGCGAGATCGCCGGTGTAGAGCCAGCCATCGCGGATCATGCCCGCGGTCTCCTCGGGCTTGTTCCAGTATCCCATCATCACCTGCGGCCCCGCCAGCGCGAGCTCCCCCGTTTCGCCGGTCGGCACGGGCTGCGTGCCCGTCTCGATGTCCATAACCTTCGCGTCGGTGTCGGGGAGCGGGACCCCGATGCTCCCCGGCTTGCGGCGTCCGACGAGCGGGTTCGAGTGCGTGACCGGGCTCGTCTCAGACAGCCCGAATCCTTCAGAGATGATGGCGCCGGTCAGCTCCTCGAAGCGGCGCAACGTCTCCACGGGCAGGGGCGCCGAGCCCGACACGCACCGCTTCACGGTGCTCAGATTGAAGGACCCCACCTTCGGATGATTGATGATCGCCGCGTACATCGCGGGGACGGCGGGGAACAGGGTGGCGCGGTGCGTCGCGATCGTCTGCATCACGGCGGGGATATCCCGTGGATTCGGCACGAGCGCCATCGCGCCCGCGACCCCAACCGCGAGGTTCATGCACACCGTCATCCCGAAGCTGTGGAAGATGGGCAGGGCGGTCAGCACCACTTCCTTCCCTTCTACAAGGCTCGGGAACCAGGCGCGCATTTGCTGCACGTTGCACGAGAGGTTGCGGTGCGTGAGCATCGCGCCCTTGGAGGGGCCCGTCGTCCCGCCGGTGTATTGCAGCGTGGCGACGTCATCCAGGTGGATCGCTACCGCCGGAAGATGCGGTGCGGTCCGGTCGATCAGCTCCCGGAAAAAATGCACCCCGCGTCCACGCGGCACGCGGGCGACCGCGGGAGGTTTCGCGCGTTTGAGTTTGAGCTGCGCCAACCAGCGGAGCGGAACCCGCAGATACTCGGGGATCGAAGCGACGACGTAGTGCTCGACCGGGAGGCGCTCGCGGATGCCGCGAATCTTCGCTTCGAAGATGAAGTCCGTCACCACGGCCACGCGACAGTCTGAGTCCTTCCATTGATTCTCGATCTCGCGGGGCACGTAGAGGGGATTTGTGAGCACGGCGTGGGCGCCGAGCTGTAGCGTCGCGTAGTACGCGATCACCACCTGCGGGATGTTGGGCAGCTGGATCGCGACCCGCGTGCCGGGCCCAATGCCGAGGGCCCGGAAGGCGGTGGCCAACCGATCCACCTGGTCCTTCATCTCGCGGTAGGTCAGGCGGCAGTTGTGAAACAGGATCGCGGGAGCGTCGCCATACCGGCTTGCCGCTCGCTCGAGCATCTGCGGCAACGTCAGTTGCTCGTAATCCAGGGACGGCGGCACGCCGGGATCGTAGCTCGAGTGCCAGACACGCGGCTCCATGGCCCCTAAGGTCCGTCCATATTGGGGGGATGTCCATCCGGCGCGTCGTGCGCATTGTCGTGTGGGGGGCTGTGGGGCTGCTCGGCGTGGCGGTGCTGTGGCTGCGCGGCTGCGGCACCGCCCGCCACGTCGACGCTCTGCACCTGCCGCCCGGGTTCACGATCGCCGTCTACGCCGACTCCTTGCCCGACGCGCGTTCCCTGGCGCTCGGCGACAGTGGCACCGTGTTCGTGGGGAGCCGCGAGGCCGGTGTCGTCTACGCATTGCGCGACACGAATCGCGACGGCCGAGCCGACGCGACGATCACGCTGCTCAAGAATCTCGGCGTCCCGAACGGTGTGGCCTTCCGGAATGGCGCCCTCTACGTCGCAGAGACGTGGCGCATTGTGCGGTACGACTCGATCGAGGCGCGTCTCTCCCATCCCCCCAAGCCCGTCGTCGTCACCGATCGCCTGCCACGTGAGGGGCACCACGGCTGGCGCTACATCGGATTCGGGCTTGATGGATGGCTCTACGTGGGCTCCGGGGCGCCGTGCAACGTGTGCGATCCACCCAGCGAGTTGTTCGCGTCGTTACTCCGAGTCCGCCCCACGGACGGCACCGTGGAGGTCTACGCGCGCGGGGTTCGGAACACGGTCGGCTTCGACTGGCATCCCGCGACGCGCGAGCTATGGTTTACCGATAACGGGCGCGACTGGCTGGGCCCCGACGCTCCGCCCGACGAGTT
>DATHDT010000201.1:0-7458 GCA_035318905.1 Gemmatimonadales bacterium
CTCGCGCTGGTCGCGGCGGACCGCTCACCGTAACAGAGGACCGGCACAATGAGACCGACATGGCATCTCAGCTGCGCGCTCGCGCTCGCATCAAGTCAGGTCGCGGCCCAAGCGCCCGCTGCTCCTCGAGACGTTGTCGCCCGCGCCGTCGCAGCAATCGGTGGTGAGCCGGCGCTGCGCAGCATGCGCGGCGTCGCCATCGAGTCGTATGCGGTCAGCTTCGCGATCGGCCAGGAAGAAACGCCTGAGTCCCCGCCCCGGGGGAACGTGAGCGCGGGACGGTCTGTCACCGACTATGCCCGCGGCCGTCTCCTCAGCGCCATCGAAGTACGCAACGTCAACGGGTCCGTAAACCGGCTGCGCCGTGTGACGGCGGGCGGTATCGGTATGGCGGAGACGGATGGGCAACTCGCGCCCATGAATCCCGGCATGCTCGCCACGTTCGAGACCGACATGCGCCGTTATCCCGATCGCTTGCTGCTGGCGGCGCTCGACAACGCGGCCGCTCTGTCCGCGCTTCCCGCGCGCACATTCCGAGGCCGACCCCATGCGGGCGTGCGTTACGCGGCCGGACCGGATACCATGAACCTGTTCTTCGATCGGGCCACCGGGTTGTTGACCGTGATCGAGACGGTGGCCGACGATCCCATCCTCGGCGATCGACGGACGGAAACCTGGGTCACGCGCTGGCAGAATGCAGGCGGCGGCGTGCAATTGCCCCGCCAAATTGACCGGTTCTGGAACGGCCGCCTCCAGGTGCATTCCGTGATCACGGCGGCGACGGTCAATCCGGAGACTGCCGACTCGCTCTTCGCGATTCCCGATTCCATCGCCACCCGCGCACCGCGCAGCAGCACCGCGGCCGCTCCAATCGTGGTGACGCTCGTGGAGCTCGCACCCGGTGTCTGGCGCGCCGAGGGCGGCTCGCACCACTCGCTGGTGGTCGATCAGGGGACGCGCCTCGTCGTGGTCGAGGCGCCCCTGGGAGCGGAGCGCATGAACGCCGTGCTGGACACGTTGCGCGCGCGATTCCCGGGCAAGCCGGTGCGGCTGGTCGTGAACACCCATCACCATTGGGATCACGCGGGTGGTTTGCGCGCCGTCCTCGCGGCCGGCGTAGCGGTCGTCACGCAGGCGGGCAACGTCGCCTTCGTGCGCGGGATCTCGGTGGCCCGGAAGACTGTGCACATCGACGCGCTCGCTCGCCGGCTCGGCCCCGCCCGCGTTCCCGTTCCCGCGATTACCGGGGTGGCGGACAGCCTCGTCCTGGGAAGTGGCGGCGGCCAGATCGTCCTGTACCGGCTGCCGACCGCCCACGTCGAGGGGATGCTGGCGGCCTATGTCCCGGCCGCCCGCCTCCTGTTCGTCAGCGACGTGTTGTCGCCTGGCCCGACGCTCGCCCCGGTGGGAAGCGCCGAGCTGGTCACGCTGGTGCGGGCGCGCGGCATTACGGTGGAACGGGTCGCGGGCGGGCACGGTGGCGTGGCCAACTGGGCCGACGTGGAGCGCGCCGCCAGTCCCTAGCCGCCAGATGTGCCAGATGTGACGGATGTGACGTACGATACGCCACACGGGGGCGCGGCTTTTATATTGGTGGCCATGCTACAGCGACCGTTCGCCGTCGCGGCCGTCGTGTTGCTTTGTGCCGCCCCCCCCTCCCTCAGGGCTCAGCAGGAGGTCTCCTACCGGGTCGTCGTGCACGTCACGAACCCGGTCGCACGCCTGACGCGCGAGCAGACGTCCCAGATCTTCCTGCGGAAAGTGGGCCTGTGGGATAACCGGCAACCGGTGCTTCCCGTGGACCAGCCGGCGGACTCCCCGGTGCGGCGCGCGTTCACCAAGCAGGTACATCGCCGCACGATCTCGGCGGTGCAGACGTACTGGCAGCAACAGACCTTCGCAGGCCGCGGCGTGGCGCCTCCCGAGCGCGCCTCCGACGCCGACGTGCTGTCCTACATCCGGCAATTCCACAACGGCATCGGGTACGTCAAAGACGATGCCAATCTCGGCTCCGACATCAAGGTCCTGATCGTCACGCCTTGAGGGTGAGCGCGGCGACGTCGTGTTTCCCGCTCGGCAAGAGCGGCATCGCGTCGCGCACTTCGAGACGGGCGGGCTGGAGATGGCGCGGCAGCTCCCGGCCGCAATACGCCTTGAGGCGCTCGAGCGATCCGTTGGGCACGAGCACGACATGCGCCACGATGCGCTCGCCCCACATCGGGTCCGGCTCGCCGGTCACCGCCGCCTCGGACACCTCCCCTGACGCGTACAGCACGTCGGCCACTTCATCCGGACCGACGCGGAATCCCATCGTCTTGATGATACGATCTTTCCGGCTCACGAAATACAAGAATCCGTCTTCGTCACGCCGCACCAGATCCCCGGAGTAGACGACGCGCTCGGCCTCAGGGGCTCCGGCGGGGCGCAGCGGATTGGGCCGGAACACCCGCGCCGTGAGCTGCGGGTCCTTCCAGTACCCGAGTGTGACTGTCGGGCCGCGGTGGACGAGCTCCCCGATTTCTCCGGGGCCCGCGGGCGTATCATCGTCGCGGACGACGTACATCTCGGCGCCGGGGATCGCCCGACCGATCGAGTCCGGCCGGCGGTCGACTTCCTCGGGCGGCAGGTACGTGCTGCGGAGCGCTTCGGTCAACCCGTACATCAGAAAGAGGCGAACGTGCGGTTGCGCCGCGCGGAGCCCGCGCACCGCCTCGAGCGGCAGATGCCCGCCCGCGTTCGTCATCACGCGCAGCACCGGCAAGAGCGCATCGCGAAAACCACCGGTCGCGAGGAGGCGCATCCACAGGGCCGGCACCGCGGCGAGAACCGTCACGTCCTGATCGCGGACGGTCGCGACGGCCTGCTGCGGCAACGGTGACCGCTCCACGACGAGGGTAGCGCCGGCTGTGACTGCACAGAGCAGCTGGCTCAAGCCATACACGAAACTGAAGGGCAGCAGGCTGGCGATACGATCCGAGGCGCTGATCCCCAGATACCCGACGACGGTCCGTGCCGCGGCCTCGATGTTGGCGTGGGTCACCGTGACCCCCTTCGGCTGGCCCGTCGAGCCCGACGTGTAGATGATCTGGGCGACGTCGTCGCCGAGGCGCGGCACCGGGAGGACCGCTCCCACCTCGTCATCGTCTGCCGGAATCGTCGCGACGTCGATGATCTGCGCGTCGCCCTGCGGTGCCCGCGGCTGGCGGGCCAATAAATCGGCGGTGGTGATCAGGTGACGGGCGCCGGAGTGCGCGAGGATGTGGTCGATCTGGCGGGGGCGCAGGGTCTCGTTGATGAACACCGCGATGCCCCCGATCGCGAGGGTCCCGAAGAACGCCGCGGCGGCATCGCACCCGCGCTCGAGGAAGATCGCGACGGGTCGGTCGGGTCCGGCGCCGGCGGCGGTCAGCGTCGCCGCGACGGCCGCCGCACGACCCCGCAGACCCGCATAGTCGACGACGGCGTCGCGCTCCACGATCGCCGGGCGATCGGCCGACGCCGGCGTGTGGGCGGCCCGCCACAAGAGCAGGGCTGCATTGCAGTTCATGCGTCCGCAACACAGCAACGAGCATACCACGGTGAGAGCGTAGCGTGGACGCCACAGGCCCGCCCACTCGGGCACGCAGCCTTGAGGCTCGAACCTTGCACGTCAGGCGCCTCGAACCCAAGGAGGCAGCATGACTGTAGCGGTCCCCGAACAACTGCGGCTCGATCCCACCCGCGCCACGAACGAGATCGCGGCAGCGCTGCGCCAGCAGGTCGGCACGGTGCTGCGCCGCTCCGGCCTCGTCGTCGCGATGAGTGGCGGGATCGACAGCTCCGTCTGCGCGGCCCTCGCGGTACAGGCCGTCGGCCCCAAGCGAGTGGTGGGCTTGGCCCTCCCCGAACGCGAGTCGGGCCGGGAAAGCCTGGCTCTCGCCAAGGAGCTGGCGACGCAGCTCGGCATCGAGCTGCTGGTCGAGGACATTTCGCCGACGTTGACGGCCTCAGGCTGTTACGCCCGGCGCGACGCGGCGATCCGGCGCATCGTGCCCGAGTACGACGACGGGTGGCGCTGCAAGCTGCTTGCCGAGAACGGCGGACTCGATTCCGATCGCTTGAACGTGGCGTATCTCGCGATTCAGCCGCCGGACGGCGAGCTCCGCAAAGTGCGCCTGCCGGCGCGGGAGTTCCGCGAGATCGTCGCCGCGACGAATTTCAAGCAGCGCGTTCGCAAGATGCTCGAGTACTATCACGCCGACCGTCTGCACTACGCGGTCGTCGGGACGCCGAACCGCCTCGAGTACGAGCTCGGGTTTTTCGTGAAGGGCGGCGACGGGCTCGCCGACGTGAAGCCGATCGCTCACCTCTACAAGAATCAGGTCTACCAGCTCGCCGATCACCTCAGCGTGCCGGAGAACATTCGCCGTCGCACGCCGACCACCGACACGTACTCGCTGCCGCAGACGCAGGAAGAGTTCTTCTTCTCGCTCCCCCTCACCGAGCTCGACCTGACGCTGCAGGCGCGGAATGCCGGCCGGAGCCCGGCCGACGCCGCCGGCGACGTCGGACTGACGCCCGAACAAGTAGAACGCGCCTACCGCGAGATCGATCGAAAGCGCGGCGCCACCGTGTACCAGCATGCGGCGTCCCTGTTGGTCGAGCGCGTCCTGGATACCGACTGATGTGTGGCTTCGCGGGGATCGCCCGGCGGGACGCAAGCGGAGTGGCACCGGCGGTCCTGCAGCGCATGGCCGCGGCGATACGGCATCGCGGCCCCGACGGCCTGGGCGCACACGCGGATGCGCGCGTCGGCCTCGCGCACGCGCGGCTCAGCATCATCGACCTCGCGGGCGGTGCGCAGCCGATGGCGAACGGCGACGGCACGCTCGTGATCGTATACAACGGCGAGATCTTCAATTTCCCCGACCTGAAAGACGAGCTCGCGGCCCGGGGATACGTATTCCGGACCCGCAGCGATACCGAGGTCCTGCTCCACGCGTACGCCGAGTGGGGCGAGGCGATGCTCGATCGGCTGAACGGCCAGTTCGCGTTCGTCATCTACGACCGGCGCGACGGGTCGCTCTTCCTCACGCGCGACCGCTTCGGCATCCTGCCGCTCTACTACGCCGAGCGCGGTGGCGATCTCTACTTCGGATCCGAAGTGAAGGCCCTCCTCGCCAGCGGCGAAGTGCCGCGGGCGCTCGATCCGGCGGGCCTGGACGAGGTCTTCACCTTCTGGGCCGCGCGGCCACCGCGCACGCCGTTCCTGGGCATCTGCGCGCTCGAGCCAGGATGCTGCGCCCGCTGGCACGGCGGACGGCTCACGATCCGCCGCTGGTACACGCTCGACTTTGCCGCGCGGGCCGCCGAGCAACCCGGTGCCCTCGAGCAGCTCGCGGAGCTGATGCATTCGGGCGTCCGCCAGCGGCTCCTCGCCGATGTGCCGGTGGGCGGCTACCTGAGCGGCGGCCTCGACTCGAGCGCCGTATGCGCCCTGGCCACGCGTGAATCGAGCGCGGAGCTCCGCACCTTCTCGGTCGCCTTCGCCGATCCCCGCTTCGACGAAAGCGCGCACCAGGAGGCCGTCGCCGCCGCGGTGCGGAGTCGTCACGCCGTCCAGCACATCGGACCCGCGGACATCGCGCAGGTCTTTCCCGAAGTCATCCGGCACACGGAAACACCGCTGGTCCGGACCGCTCCGGCGCCGCTCTACCTGTTGTCGCGGCTCGCGCGGGAGCGCGGGATCAAAGTCGTGCTATCAGGCGAGGGCGCCGACGAGCTGTTCTACGGCTACGATCTCTTCAAGGAAACGGTCGTGCGGCAGTTCTGCCTCCGGCAGCCGGACTCGACGACGCGCCCGCGGCTCTTCGACCGGCTCTACCCCTATCTCGCACCGGGGACGCGCGCCGGGGACTTCTGGCGTCGCTTCTTCCTGAGCGCGGGGTCGACCGACGACCCGTTGTTCTCGCACCTGCCCCGCTTCCGCCTGACGGCGTGGATCAAGGAGTTCTACTCCGCGGAGTTCCGCGCCGGCCTGGACGGGTTCGATGCGCTCGGCGAGCTGCGTGACGCCCTACCGCCGGCCTTTGCGGGCTGGTCGACCCTGCAGCGCGCGGCGTACCTGGAAATGGTGACGCTGCTGTCGCCCTACCTGCTCTCCTCGCAGGGCGATCGCATGGCGATGGCGCACGGCGTCGAGGCGCGCGTTCCCTATCTCGATCACCGGGTCTTCGAGTTCGCGGCCGCGCTCCCCGACCGCAGCAAGCTGCGCGGCCTCCAGGAGAAGGAGATCCTGCGGCGCTGGGCGGCGAACGTGCTGCCGGCCAGCGCGGCGCAGCGCACCAAGCAGCCGTACCGTGCGCCGGACGTGCCGGCGTTCTTTGGTCGCGCAGAAGGCGAGCCGCCGGCGTATGTCGCCGAGTTGCTCGACGAGTCGGCGCTCAAACGTGGCGGCATCTTCGATCCCGCGGCCGCCCGAGGCCTGGTGCGTCGCTGCCGGACGGGACAGGCGACAGGCGTGCGCGAGGGTCAGGCGCTCGTCGCGATCCTCTCCACGCAGCTGTGGCAACGTGAGTTCTTGGAAACCCCGCTTGAATCAGGAGCTATGAGATATGAGTCAGGCAGGTTCGTACTCGCCAACTGAGATCGTCGACCGCACGCGCACCTGGGTGCGCGAGAACTTCCTGTACATGCGTCCCGATTGGAAGTTCGGCGACGACGACCCGTTGCTCGGCAGCGGCGTGATCGACTCGATCGGCGTCGTCGAGCTGGTCGAGTTCCTCCAGAGCGCGTTCCGCATCAAGGTCGCCGACGACGAGATCGTCGAGCAAAACCTCGGCACGCTTACCGCGATCGGGCGATTCGTCCATGGGAAGCTGCCCGGCAACGGCACGTCGCCGGCGCCGGCCCAATCCGGGGAGAAAAACACGGCGGGGGCGGGCATGCTGCTCCGCCCCCGCGCGTAGGTCAACTCGGCAGAACTACTTCGTGCCGTCGCTCGCGGCGGCGGTGGTCTCCCCCAGCCGGTGCTGCTGGTACCAGCTCATCATGTAGAGCTGGGTGCGCATGAAATTCGACGGCTTCGAGCCCGTGCCGTGGTACTCGCCGTTGAAGCGCAGCATCACGACGGGCACCTTGAGATACTTCAGCGCCGAGTAGTACTCCTCGGTCTGCGGAATCGGCGTGCGCAGGTCGAGCTCGCCCGTCATCAGCAGGGTCGGCGTCTTCACGTGACCGACATACATCAGCGATGACTGCTTGAGCCACTGCTCGGGCTTCTCCCAGAACGGCGCGTCGAAGAACCCGTAGGTGAAGAGCGGGATATCGGTCTGACCCGCCATGCTCATCCAGTCGATCACGGGGCAGCGCACCGCAGCGCCGGCGAAGCGCGTCGTGTGCCCGATCACCCAGCTTGACAGCACGCCGCCGCCCGAGCACCCACCGACGTACATGCGCTGCGTGTCGATGTACCCGCGG
>DATHDT010000202.1:0-5890 GCA_035318905.1 Gemmatimonadales bacterium
GGACCCGGCGTGCTCCAGGTCGAGCAGTCGCGTGAAATCATCGTGCGCCGCGGCAGCAACGAGTCGTCGGTGCTGCGGGATCAGGTCCTGACGTTTGCCCAGTACTTGAACCGCGCCAAGTCGCTGCATCCCGACGCGGGCTCGAGCGTCGGCGACGTGCTCTACCTGAAGCTGGTGCGCCAGTTCTTCCGCCCCACGCTCGTCCTGAACCGTCTCGAGACCGAGCGCCGTCGCAATGAGCTGCGCGGCAGCGTCGATCCCAGCAAGTACATCGTACGCGCCGGCGACCGCATCGTCGGGGCCCACGAGATCGTGACCAACGAGGCGCACGAGCGCCTCCTCGCCCTGCACCAGGAGTTGCTGCGCCGCGGGGCCGCGACGACCCGCTCCGTGCGCGGCGTGCTCGGGCCGCTGATCCGCGACATGCTCATCCTGTCGATCTTCTGGGTGCTGATGCTGTTCTATCGGCGGGAGACCTACCGCGAGCAGCGCGAGGTGGCGCTGATCGGCGGCCTCTTCGCGCTGGCGCTGGCGCAGGCGGCGGCCGTCGCCCGCTTCTTCCCGGACCACCCGGAAATCATCATCCTGCCGTTTACGGCGACGATGATGACGGTGCTGTTCAACGGCCGCGTCTCCATGATCGCGGCGATGATTCTCGCGGTCGTGATCGGGCTGCAGCCGGTCTTCCACGACATGCCCGCGCTGTTCCTTTGCACGGTCGGCGGCGTGACGGCTGCGCTCTCGGTCCGCACCCTGCGGCGGCGCAGCAACTTCTACGTCCCCGTGCTGGTCATCGCGGCGGGGTATCTCGTCGGGGCCCTGGCGCTGGGGCTCGCGAGCGGCTGGCCCGTCACGGAGATCGGCCTGCGCGGCGTGTGGGGCGCGATGAACGCGCTCGTGTGCGCCGGCCTGACGTTCTTCCTCCTGCCGGTCGCGGAATCGGTCACGCACATCACGACCGACCTGACCCTCCTCGAGCTGTCAGACCCCTCGCGGTCGCTGCTCCGCCGTCTGTCGCTGGAAGCGCCCGGGACCTACGCGCACAGTGTGGCGATGGCCAATCTGGTGGAGGCGGCGTGCAACCGCGTCGGCGCGAACGGCCTGCTGGGCCGTGTCGGCTGCTACTACCACGACATCGGCAAAGTGAAAAGCCCGCACTACTTCGTCGAGAACCAGACGCACGGCGTGAATCCGCACGACCGGCTCAAAGCGCTCCAGTCGGCGCAGATCATCAGGGCGCACGTGACCGACGGGTTGGCCCTCGCCCGTGAGGCGGGGCTCCCCGACATCGTCGCGTCGTTCATCCCCGAGCATCACGGCACGACCGAGATCACGTACTTCCTCGACAAGGCGAAAAAAGAGGACGGCGGCCAGCCCCTCAATCACGACGACTTCGTGTACCCGGGGCCCAAGCCGCGCTCGATGGAGACCGCGATCGCGATGATCGCCGACTCGGTCGAGGCTGCCCTGCGGGTGCTCGAGGACCTCACGCCCAAGAAGATCGCCGAAGCGATCGATCACATCGTGCGCACCAAGGTGAACGCCGGACAACTCGCCGAAGCGCCGATGACGCTGCAGCAGATCGAGCAGGTGAAGACCGAGTTCGTGCGGGTGCTCAGCGGGATGTACCACAACCGCATCGATTATCCGGAATCCAGTGGCGGCATCGGGGCGGATTGGCATTCGCAGCCGAGCCGCTGAGCGGCTCGCGCGGGTGGCGCGGCGGGTGGCGGCGTGGGAAGGGGCGCGGCGCCTGCGCGTCGACCTCACGCTGCTCGACACCGCGGCCATGCGCCGTCTGAATCGCCGCGCCACGGGACGGCGGGGCGTGACCGACGTGATCGCCTACGCGATGCCCCAACCGGACGGCTCTCTCCTCGGCGACGTCTACATCTGCCCGTCGATCACGGGGGACGAGGAGCTGGTGCGCCTCGCGGTCCACGGCACCCTCCACGTCCTCGGCTACGATCATCCGGAGGGGCCCGGGCGCACCCGCTCCGCGATGTGGCGCCGCCAGGAGCGCTACGTGCGGCGTCTCCTGCGGCGGGCCTGATGTTCGGCGAAACCGCGCTCCGGTACGCCGGTCTGGTGGCGGCGTTGGTCGGCGCCGTGTGGGCGGCGCTCCTCGCCCTCGCCGAGGAAGCAGCCGTCGGGGAGGCCTTGCACACCCTCGGCGACGCGCCGCCCGCGTCTGCGGGGAGCCGCGTGCCGCTGCACCGCGCCCTGCACGTCGCGCGCCTGGGCCTCCTCGTGCTCGGGGCCGTCGCGGCCGCGAACGCCGTGCAGTGGTGGACCCACCACTGGACCCAGGGGCTCGTGGCCCTGGGGGTGGGCGTCCTGTTGCTCTTCGTGGTCGGCGACGCGCTGCCGCGCAGCGTCGCCCGCCTCGCGCCCGAGCTGTCCGATGCCGCGCTGCCGCTCGCGCGCCGTACGCTCGCGCCCTTCGGGCCGCTGCTGTGGTTGCTCGGGTGGGTCGACAAGGGCCTGCACGCCCTGGTCGCCACGCCGCGGCCGTTACAGCCGGATTTGGGCGCCGCGCAGCGCGACATGTTGCTCGGCGTATTCACGCTCGCCGACACGACCGTCGACGAGGTCATGACGCCGCGGCTCGACATGATGGGGGTCGACGTGTCGGCGTCGACCGAAGAGGTCCTCGACGCGTTCCGCCAGAGCGAGCACGCCCGGCTCCCCGTGTACGACGGCACCCCCGACAATGTCACCGGCGTGCTGTTCGCGAAGGACCTGGTCCCGTTCGCGATGGCGCTCAGCGAGCGCGGCGCCCGCTGGCAGGATCTGGTTCGCCCTGCCGCGTTCGTGCCCGAGACGAAGACGCTCGACAGCCAGCTGCGCGACTTTCAAGGCGCCCCGGCGCACATCGCGATCGTCGTGGACGAGTTCGGCGGGACGTCGGGCCTGATCACCCGGGAGGACATCCTCGAAGAGATCGTCGGCGAAATCCGCGACGAGCACGACGCCGAAAGCACGCCGTCCATCCGGCGTGACGGCGCCCGCTTCTGGGTAGACGGGCGCGTCAGCCTCGACGAGCTGTCGGACGCGCTCGGAGCGGCTTTTACGCATCCCGACGTCTCAACCGTCGGCGGCCTCATCTATTCCGCCCTGGGCCGGGTGCCCCGCCCGGGCGACGAGCTGACGCTCGACGGGTATCGGGTCGTGGTGGAGCGCGTTGACCGGCGGCGCGTAACGCAGGTCTCATTCGAGAAGCGATGATCGGTCCCCTCGTCGTCCTCGTCCTCGGGCTCCTCCTCGCCGGCGCCTCCGCGGCGGTGGGCGTGGCCGCGGCCGCGGTCAGTCAGGTCGAGCTCACCCGCTGGGTCGCCTACAAACTGCGCGGCGCCGGCGGCGCGTCCGGCCTGCTGGGCAACCCGGGCCGCCTCCTGGCAACCGCCAACACGCTGACCACGCTCGGCGTGTTGCTGGCCGCCGCGGCGGTGCCGGCGCTCCTGGCCGCGACGACGCCGACATTCCTCGGCGTTTTCACGCTCACCGCCGGCGTGCCGTTGTTCATCAGTGCCGCGTATCTGGTGCCGCGCGTCGTGGGGCGGCGCTGGGCCGAACCGCTCGTGAGTCGCGCGGTGCCGTGGATGGACCACGCGGGCATGGTGCTGGCGCCGTTCATTCCCCGTCGCGACCCGTCGACGCGGACCACACTCGCCGCCTTGCTCTCGAACGTCGATACCGATGCGTTGGCGGCGACGGACGAAATGGCGGTGGTCTCCGGCGTGTTGGCCTTCGCCGATCGCCCCGTCGGCGAGTTGATGACGCCGCGCACCGCCATCGTGGCGATCCCCGAGGGCATGCTCGCCGCCGAAGCGGCCCACGTGTTCCAGCAGTCGGGGTACAGCCGCTATCCGGTCTATCGCGGCTCGCTCGATGAAGTGATCGGCGTCGCCCACACGCTCGATCTGTTGAAGCTGCAGCCCGAGGATCCGGTCCCCGTCCGGCCTGCGCTCACGGTGCCGGGCGCGATGCGCGCCGCCGACCTGATGCTGGACATGCAGCGGGGCGGGAGCCACCTGGCGGTCGTGCTCGATGAGTTCGGCGGCACGGCGGGGCTCGTCACGTTCGAGGACCTGCTCAAGGAATTGGTCGGCGAGGTGTTCGAGGCCGCGGCCGACCCGGCGCCGCCGGCGCGCATCGTCGAATTCGAAGGCAGCGCGCCGCTCAGCACGTTGGAAGAGCAGTTCGGCGTCCAGATGGATGCGGGGGGCGTGCAGACCGTGGCGGGCCTCCTGATCCACGTCCTCGGTCGCATTCCACGCGCCGGTGGGCGCTTTTTGTACCACGGGCTCGAGTTCGATGTGCTGGCGGCGAGCGCGACGCGCGTCGAGCGGGTGGCGGTCCGCCCGGGCCCCGTCCGCGCCCGCGTGCTCGACGGGTCCGCTGCGCCCGCCGAAGAGGCCGAGTGGCCAAGAAAAAAGAGCTGACCTACCTCGAGGTCGCCGAGGCGTGGCCACGCCTGAAGCCCGCCGACCGGGCGCGGCGCCTCAAGCAGTTACCGCCGGATCTCGCGCACGAGTTCTTCTTTGATCTGAGCGTGTCCGATCAGGTGGACATCGTGCTCGCACTGTCCCTGGGCGAACGGCGTCAGTGGATACGCACCCTCGCCCCGGACGACGTCGCCGACTTCATCCAGGCCTCTCCCGGGGATCAACGTAGCGGCCTGCTGGCTCTGCTCGATGAGCCGACACGGGCCGAGGTCATCGCGCTGCTCGCATACGCGGAGGACGAAGCGGGTGGCCTGATGAACCCGCGCTACATTCGGGTACGCCCGGGCATGACGGTCGCGGAAGCCCTCGGCTACTTCCGGCGCCAGGCGCAGCAGCGCAGCGGGCGAGACACGCCGGCCTTCGCGTACATCCTCGACGCCGACGGGAAGCTGGCGGGGCAGGTGTCGCTGACGGATCTCGTCGCCGGCGACCCCGCGACCCGGGTCGCGGAGCTCATGAACACGGACGTGATCACGATCCCGGAGGAGGCCGACCAGGAAGACGTGGCGCACCTCTTCGCGGAGCACCGCCTGGCCGCCGCCCCGGTCGTGGACCGTGAGGGGCGGATGAAAGGCGTCGTGACCGCGGACGACGTGGTGGCGGTCGCCGAAGAGGAAGCCACGGAAGACATCCAGAAGCTGGGCGGTTCGTCGGCCCTCGACGCACCCTACTTGAAGACCGCCTTTCACCGCATGGTGCGGAAGCGGGCGGGCTGGCTCTCGGCGCTCTTCCTCGGCGAAATGCTGACGGCAACCGCCATGGCGTTTTTCGAAGCGGAAATCGCGCGCGCCGTCGTCCTCGCGCTGTTCGTGCCGCTCATCATCTCGAGCGGCGGGAACTCCGGCTCGCAAGCGACGACGCTGGTCATCCGCGCTATGGCGCTCGGCGAGGTGCGGTTGCGCGACTGGTGGCGCGTGGTCAGCCGCGAACTCGCCGCCGGTGTCGTGCTCGGCGTCGTGCTGGGGAGCATCGGATTCCTGCGGATCGTCATCTGGCAGAAGGTCAGTCCCATCTACGGCCCGCACTACATGCTGGTCGCCGCGACGGTGTTCTGCAGCCTCATCGGTGTCGTGACGTTCGGCACCTTCGCCGGATCGCTGTTGCCGTTCATCCTGCGCCGGTTGGGCTTCGACCCGGCGAGCGCGTCGGCCCCGTTCGTCGCCACGCTCGTCGACGTGACGGGACTCGTCATCTACTTCACCGCCGCCAGCCTGATCCTGCGCGGCACCGTGCTGTGACGGCCGGGGTCCGCTATCTTACGGGCAGCATGCACACCGACGACATCCTCGCCGGCCTCGAGCGGGGTGACACCGCGGCGCTGGCGCGCGCCATCAGCCTGGTCGAGAACCAGCGCGACGGGTTCGAGCGCGTGCTCTCGCAGC
>DATHDT010000203.1:0-2670 GCA_035318905.1 Gemmatimonadales bacterium
ATCACGCCGCAACGTACCTCGGGCCAGAAAGTTGGCGCAATGACCTCGACACTCCTCATCGTCCTCCTCGGCGCGATCTTCCTCGCTGGCCTCGCGCTCGTCGCGCTCGGTTTACCGGGGCTTTGGTTGATGGTGGCCACCGTCGTCGGGTTCGGCGCGGTCACCGGCTTCAAGGGCATTGGCCTCGCGACGATCCTCATCGTCTTGGGGCTCGCCGTGATCGGTGAGGTGATTGAAGCCTGGTTGGGATTTGGGCTCGCGCGGCGCTACGGAGGATCGAAACGGGCAGGGTGGGGAGCATTGCTCGGTGGACTCGTCGGCGCCATCGTCGGCGTCCCCGTCCCCGTCATCGGCAGTGTGATCGGATCGTTCGTCGGCTCGTTCGCCGGCGCCGTCGTGTTCGAGTACTCGCATTCTGCGGCTGCGGGGACGGCGGTGCGGGCGGGGTGGGGCGCGCTGCTCGGGCGTGCCGCCGCCACTGCCGCCAAGGTCGCTGTCGGACTCGTTATCGCGGTGCTTGCGCTCTTCGCCGCGATCCGGGGAGGGGGCTAGTCGCCACCACGCTGAACCCGATGCAGGTCTGATTGCCGGTGTTGCCCGCGGTGTCGCGGCCGCGCACGCACACACTATGCCCACCGACCGCTAATCCCACCACAAGCCGGTTGACGCGCTCGTTCTGTTGATCGAAGGCGCCGTCGGTGGCGAACATCGGCACGAACCCACCGCTGTCCACGTTCATCTCCGCCCCGGCAATGTTCGAACCACCGGTAAAGGTGTCGCGCACCTCGGCCCTGATCATGATTGAGTCGTGCGGTGCCGCCGAGTCGGGAGTGGCGCTGACGTTGAGGGTCACGGGCCCGATAGTGTCGCCGCTGCTCCCGGTTCCCACGGTGGCCACGATGCAGACAAACGACCCGGTGTTGCCAGCGCTGTCCCGTCCCCGCACGCACACGAGGTGGCTCCCCGGGCTGAGCCCGAAGAGCGTGCGGAACACCAGCTCGTTCTCTTGATCAAACGCGCCATCGCTCGCGTCCATCATGAGGAACGGCCCGCTGTCGACCTGCACGTCCGCGCCCAGGATGTTCGAACCGCCAGTGAAGGTGTCGCTCACCTGCGCCCTGATCGTGACGCTGTCGCCGGGATTCGACGGATTGGGAATCGCGACGACGTTGGACGTGATCGGCGGTATGGAGTCGAAGCCGCCGCCCCCGTTCGTCACGAACAGGAAGGTGCAGTCGGGGAAGCCGACGTTGCCCGCGGCGTCGCGGCCGCGCACGCACACCGAGTGCCCGCCCAGCGCCAATCCAAACAGGCTGCGGATCACGAATTCATTTTGCTGGTCGAAGGCTCCGTCTCCCGCGGACATCGCGAGGAAGGGCCCGCTGTCGACCTGCACGTCCGCGCCCGCGACGTTCGACCCGCCGGTGAACGAGTCGCTCACGACGGCGCTGACGATCACCGAGTCGCCGAGGGCGGCAGGGTTCGGGAACGCGTTGACGTTGAACGTGATGGGCGGGATGCTATCCGAGAGTGTCGCCGTGAAGACCGCGAAGGTGAGCGGGGCGCCGGTGGCGGGATCGATGGCGCGCGCCTCCACCCGCTGCAAGCCGCCGAACCCGAGTGTCCAGCGCTCTTGCGCCAGGCCGCTGCGGTTCGAGATAGCCGCACCCGCGAACACCGAGCCACCACCCGACACCACGCGAAAGTTGACGATCTGTCCCGACACCGGCCGGCCGCGCGCGTCCTCGACCCGGACGACGAGCGGATTCGGGAGCTCGGTACCGGGAGGGGCCTGCTGCCCGTCGCCGGAGACGACGGACATGCTCAGGGGTGGCGTCACCTGGTTCAGGTCGGTGGGAGCCGCGCAAGCGGCGAACAGCGAACACACGAGAGCCGCGGACCAACGAGACACGCGCATTGGACACCTCACAGCAAGAGGGGCAGACCTGAAAGTGGCGGCCCGCCCCAGGCGCTGCAAGGGCTAATCGCGCGCGCCTAACCAGCCTCTCACAATGCGCGCGACCTTCTCCGCCGCTGGCGGATCGAGGTTCGTCAGTACGATTACGTCGTAGCCGCCGGGGAGATCACCTTCGACCGCGGCGTTCAGCCCCGGCGCCCCGCCCGCGATCCCGACGCCGGCCGGAGGGCCCGACGGGATCTTACCCGCCCGCAACGCGTTGAGGAGTCGCAGCAGATCGTGCGCCGTCGAGTAGCCACCGCCCGCTGAGCTACCCCGACCTGGAAGCAAACCTGAGTTGCGGCCAAGCGGCGTCGATGGCGGCGCATCCTGCGCGCCGCGCGTGTAACCGATGGCGGTATTGGCGGGGAGTGAGTCCACGGTCCAGCTGGCGGTGCGCGTCATCGCCGCAGGTTCGAAGATGTGACGCCGCACATAGTCGTAGTAGTTCTCGCCCGAGAGCCGCTCGATCAGGAGGCCGAGCACGATATAGCCGGCGTTGGAGTAGCGCTGATTCGTACCGGGCTCAAACTGCAGCGGCTCATTCACGAACAACGGCAGGTAGTCCGCGAGCTGCCGGATGTCGCCGCGCGTCTTCCCGGGGGGCGCCGCGAAGATGTTTCCGCCCACGCCCGACCGATGCTGCAGCAGTTGCCGGATCGTCACGCGCCGCGCCACTTCATGGTTGGAGTAATCGGGCCAGGCGCGGGCCA
>DATHDT010000204.1:0-7874 GCA_035318905.1 Gemmatimonadales bacterium
GCGTTGGGGCGGCCCGCGATCACGAGGAGCGCTCCCTCGCGCAGCCGCTCCCCTTCGGGGGCGGTCGCCAGGAGCTTGGCCACGCGATCGCGCGCTATGCGCCAGGCGCGCTCGACGCGCGCGGGGCTCACGGGTCCTTCATCCTCTTCCGGGAAGTCGATGTCGTACGCGATCAGGCCCTCGAGGTCCAGGACTTCCTGTCGCAGGGCGCTGAGGCGGTCCGACAACCCTCGATCGAGCTGGTGCAGCGCCCGCCGGCGTTGCGCCGGCGAACCGGCGTCGATGAGATCGGCGGTCGCCTCGGCCTGCAGGAGATCCATCTTGCCGTTCAGCACCGCCCGCCGGGTGAACTCTCCCGGCTCGGCGGGACGCGCGCCCGCCGCCACGAACGCCGCGACGGCCGCCGCCGGCACGACGAGTCCGCCGTGCGTCGAGATCTCGACGATGTCCTCACCGCTGTAGGAGCGTGGAGCCGGGAAACAGGCCGCGAGGACTTCGTCCACCGGCTCGCCGGTACCCGGATGCGCGAGCCGCGCCCGGAACGCGGTGCGCGGCGGGTCGGCGTGGAACGGATTGAGGCAACGGGCGGCGAGGGCGAACGCTCCGGCGCCGGACACGCGGATCAGCGCGAGCGCGGCGCGGCCAGGCGGAGTCGCGAGGGCAACTATCGGGTCGGAGAGCGTGCCGAGGCCTCCCGCAGGCGGCGCTTCGCGATCATGTACTGCTGCGGAATGCTGAAGATGTTCTGCGCCGCGTAGTAGAGATTCAGTCCCGACGCGAAATTCAGGAACAGCATCGTCATCATGACCGGCATGAAGTAGACCATCATCTTGGTCTGCGGATTCGGCGGCACCCCGATCTGGCCCACCTTCGACAACCCAAACATCGACAGCCCCATCACCACGGGGATGATGAAGAGTGGGTCATGCCGTGACAGGTCGGGGAGCCAGAGGAACGGCACGCCGCGGAACTCGATCGTGTTCGCAAACACGAAGAAGAGCGCGAGCAACACCGGCATCGGCAGCAACATCGGCAAACAGCCGCCAAACGGATTGACCTTGTGCTCCTTGTAGATGCGCAGCATCTCGCGCTGCAGCCGCTCCGGATCGGTCTTGTAGCGCTCCTGGATCTCCTTGATCAGCGGCGCGACCGCCTGCATCCGGATCCCCGACTCCATCGCCTTCTGGTTCAGCGGCCAGAGCAACAGGCGGATCACCACGCCGAACAGGATCAACACCCACCCGTACGCGAGCGACAGATGTCCGTGAATCCAGACGAGGACGTTGACGACGAAGATCGACACGGGATGGATCACGCCGCGCAGGAATCCCCCGTACGGATTCGCATCGTCGAGCCCGTGCCCGAGCGCCGCGAGGCGCTGGTGGTCGAGTGGTCCGAGGTACAGGCCGTACCGGAAGTCGCCGGCGGGCGGCACCGGCAGCGTGAGCACGACGCTGGCGCGCGCGGTGCGCTTGTTAGCGCGGGGTAGCCCTACGGCGATCGCGCCCCCGAACTTGGATTGGTTCTCGTCGAAGGCGAGGGCGGCGGCAAAGAAGTACTTCGACTTGACACCCGCCCACTCGAACGGCCCGTCCAGGACGCGCCGTTGGCCGGCGTCGAGGGATGAGAAGTCCGTGCGGTTCGCCTTCGAGGACTTCGTGACCAGCGCGTAATGGCGGTAGTCATCGAGTGAATCGGCCTCGACCGACCGCAGGCCGTCGGAGAGTCCTACGACCAGCACGGCGCCGCTGCCCCCGAGGCCGATCACGCTGCCGTGCACGTCGAAGTGGTACTCGCCCTGCCGGAAGCGGTACTCGATCGTCACGCGGGCGCCGCCCTGGTCGGCTTCGAAACTCAGCGTCGCCGAGTCGCGCACCGTCACGCTGGACGCACTCGGCCGGAACGACCAATCGGCGAGGAACACCGTATCGCCGCCGCCCGTCGGCACGAGCTGGTGGGCGAGGAGTGGGCGCTCGATGGGGACGAGCTGCACGCGCTGTGCGGAATCGCCCAGTGCAAACGACTGGAATTGCAAGAGTTGAGCGGACACCAGCACGCCGCCGCGGGTGCTGAAGCCGAGCCGGTAGAGGGGCGACGTGACCCACACCGTCTCGGCGGGCTCGGCGGTTTGACGGTTAGGCGGTTGGGCGCTTGGTGCCGGCGTCGCGACGCTTGGCGTCACCTCTGGCTGACTCACGCGCGCACTATCCGACGAACCGGCTAACGGACTACCCGCCGGCTTTTTTGGCGGCCAGATCAGGCTGGGGGCGATCGCGACGATCATCATCAGGACGATCGCCAGTATGACGCGACGTTCCACGCTGGGTCCTTAGTCTAGGGCACCGGGTCGTAGCCGCCCGGGTGAAACGGATGGCATCGCAAGATGCGACGGATCCCCAACCACGAGCCTTTGAGCGCACCGTACCGCTCGACGGCCTCGTGCGTGTAGCGCGAACAAGACGGCACGAAGCGACACTGTGTGAATACGAGATGCGACAGCGTGTGCTGGTATCCGGTGATGAGCGCCATGACGATACGTCGCGGCACCTGACCGAGTGTCATGTGAGCGTGCTCACCACGTCCGTCAATTCGGCGCGCAGGACTGCAAATGGGGCGGCATACGTCGCGCGCTTCGCCCGTATGACCACGTCGATCGGCGGCAGCTGGAGGAGGGGGAGCACGTCGCGTCTGAGAATCTCTCTCAGGCGGCGGCGCAAACGATTACGGGCCACGGCGGAGGACTGAAACAGGGGAACGATGATCCCCATCCGCGCATGGCCCGCCGAATTGGGCCGCCAAGCCAGCTCGAGGTGCGTGGTGCGCCGGCGGCGACCCGCCTCCCAGCAGGCTGTAATGTCCGAACCGCGCGTCAGCCGGGCGCGGCGCGGGAACCGCTCGCGCGTTACCGGCTCCGGTGCTTCGACGGCAGGCGCACGGTGAGCCGTTTCCGTCCTTTTTTCCGCCGACGTGAGAGCGTGGCACGCCCCCACACAGTACTCATGCGAGCGCGGAACCCGTGCTTGTTGATGCGCCGCCGATTGCGCGGCCGGTAAGTCGGACCCATTCGTTCCTCGAGGTAAGGCGAAGTAAGGCCGAGAAAGTTACCCGCGCGCCGCGCCGCCGGTCAAGGTTGACTTTTCCACATGGGGCCCGTACTTTCGGGCCGCCCTTGCATCACGTCCTTCCTAAATCTGAAATCGTAATGGAGCAGTCAGCCAAAGAAGCCTGGAAGCGTCTCCTCGTTGAGGCGCGGCGTGAACTTCCGGAAGCGACGGTGCGGACCTGGCTCGAGCCAGCCGAGCCGATCGCTCTGGACGACGGACGCCTGATCCTCGGGGCGCCCGATCAATTCGCCGCGGAGTGGAACGAGTCGAAGCACGCGGGAATGCTCGGCCGCGCCGCGGAGCGCATTCTCGGCCGGCCGACGACCGTGGTGTTCCGCGTGACGGAAGACCGCCAACAGCGCCCGCAAATGGATTTCTTCGTCGCCCCGCGCGAAAGCGCGGCCACCGCCACGGCAGCGGTGGTCGGGACGACGCCGCTCAACGAGCGCTACACCTTCCAGACCTTCGTCATCGGTAAGTCGAACGAGCTCGCCGCGGCGGCGGCGCACGCCATCGCCGAAGCGCCGGGCAAGACCTACAACCCGCTGTTCATCTACGGCGCGACGGGGCTCGGCAAGACGCACCTGATGCAGGCAATCGCGCACGCGGTGCTCCAGAAGAACCCGGGCACGCGGTTGCAGTATTTCGGCGCCGAGCAGTTCATCAACGACGTCATCGAATCGATCCACGCGCGCACGATGCCGGAGTTCCGGCGGCGCTACCGCAACGACGTGGACTTGCTCCTCGTGGACGACGTGCATTTCCTCGAAGGCAAGGAAATGACGCAGGAGGAGTTCTTCCACACGTTCAACGCGCTGTTCGAGGCGCACAAGCAGATCGTGTTGACGTCGGATCGGCCCCCCAAGGAGATCCCGGGTCTCGAGGACCGGCTCATCTCCCGCTTCGAGTGGGGCATGGTGGCCGACATCGGGCACCCCGACCTCGAACACCGCATCGCGATCCTGCGCAAGAAGGCCGAGCAGGATCATCTCGAGTTGACGATTCCGGACGACGTGCTCCGCTTCATCGCGGAGCACATCCGCTCGAGCGTGCGGGAGCTGGAAGGCTGCATCATCAAGCTGCTGCTCTTCGCCTCCCTCAAGAACCGGGAAGTGACGATCGAGCTTGCCCGCGAAGCCCTGTCGGACAAGATCCGCCATGGCGAAGAGAGCGCCGGCTACGGGAACCAGTCCACGCCGAGCATCGACCGTGTGCAGGAAGTGGTGGCGCGTCGCTGGGGCGTCACGCCGGAGGGATTGCGCTCCAAGGCCCGCACCAAGACCCTCACGATCCCCCGCCAGGTGGCGATGTACCTCGCGCGGGACATGCTGGGCATGCAGCTGGTCGAGATCGGTCAGGCGTTCGGGGGCCGCGACCATTCCACGGTCATCCACAGCGTGGACAAGGTCGAACGGCAGATGATGCGGGATCGGACGTTCAAGGAGCGCGTGGAAATGGCGCGCCAGGAATTGTCCGCGCTGTAACTAACATTTGTTGTTTGGGGATAAGGGCGCAGGCGTGTGGGTTGTGGGGAAAGACTGTTGCTTATCCGCAACGAGCCAACACGCCATACAGCGCGCCAACATGAGGTGAGCGACGAGAGACCGCGTGGGCGAAGCGAGTTAGCACACACTACCCACATATCCCCGGTCTCTACTACTACTACTAGTCGTATATATAGAGGAGAAGCAGTAAGACTTTCCCCCATCAGGAGACGGATTCAGTACCGATGAAGTTCACGATCACGCGGGAACAACTGCAGGAAGGTCTGGCGGCGGTGGCGGCAGCCATCCCTGCCAAGACGACGCTGCCCGTCCTCGCCAACGTTCTCGTCGAAGCGACTAAGCAAGGCCTGCGGCTGTCGGGGACCGACCTGGACATCGCGGTCAGCACGACGGTGGCGGCCGACGTGGACGCCGACGGCGCGGTGACCCTCCCGGCCAAGAAGCTGGTGGATATCGCCCGCGAGCTGCCGGCGGGGCCGGTGCGTATCACGGCGGCTGGTGAAGCCCGCGTCTCGATCGAATCGGGACGGTCCAAATTCAAGCTGCTGGGACTGCCCAAGGAGGAGTTTCCCTCTTTCCCCACGGTCAAGTTCGATAAGGCCTGGAAGGCGGCGGCCGGAGTGGTGCACAAGCTGGTGGGCCACGTGGCCTTTGCCGCTTCGACCGAGGAAAGCCGGCCGATCCTGAACGGCGTCCTCTGGGAGCTGCGCCCAGACCGCATGCGCATGGTGGCGACGAACGGCCACCGCCTCGCCAAAATGGACGTGCCGGCGACGGGCGGGCAGGCGGCCGATCTCATCGTGCCCCCCAAGGCTCTGGAGCAGATCCGCCGGCTCTACGCCGCCGATGCCGAGATCGAGATCGCCAAGAGCGACAACCACATCGGGTTCCGCGCCGGTGGCACGCACGTCTTCTCGCGGTTGATCGAAGGTCCGTACCCGAACTACGAGCAGGTCATCCCGCGGGAGAACGACAAGCAAGCAACCGTCGACAAGGCGGCCCTGGCCGCTGCGCTGCGCCGCATGAGCGTGGTGGCGAGCGACCAGACGCACCGCATTCGCCTGGCCTTCTCGGGCGGAGCGGTGAAGTTCTCGGTGCAGACGCCCGATCTCGGCGAGGCACAGGACGAGCTGGCGGTGACCTACGAAGGGGAGCCGCTCGAAATCGGCTTCAATGCGATGTACCTGTTGGAGATCCTCAAGTACATGCCGACCGACGAGGTGCGCATGACCTTCAAGGCTCCGGAGCGCGCTTCGACCGTGGAGCCCGTCGGGTGGAGCGACCCCGCGGCCTACATGGCGCTCGTGATGCCGCTACGGCTGGTAGACTGACGACGTATCTCGCGTAGTATCGCGCGTGGTGTCGGGCACGACCCTGATGGAATCCATCAGCGTGTCGATCACCACGGGGATGAGAGGTACGTCGATCGGCGGAATCACGGGCGGTGGAATCTCGACCTCCTCAACCGGTGGAATGTAGACATCGGCCCCGTGGTAGCGGGCCAGGATCAAGTCTCGACGCGCGAGCATGCGCGCCGGGCGTAAGACGGGATTGGAGCTGAGCGGGAACGGTAGTGTCGCGGCGAGCGCTCCGGCTTGCTGCTCGCTCAGCTGCGATGGCGCGACCCCGAAGTACTCCTGACTCGCCGCGGTCACCCCCCACACGCCCGCACCCCACTCAGCGACATTCAAGTACAGTTCGAGAATCCGGTCCTTGGACAGCGCGAGCTCGAGCCGCCACGCGGTCACGGCCTCCTTGACCTTCCGTAACGGATTGCGAGACGGTGAGAGGTAGAGATTCTTGGCGAGCTGCTGGGTGATCGTGCTGGCGCCGCGCAGCCGGTCGCGATTACGCCAGGCGGCGCGCACCGTCGCCCACGCGCCGCGCCCGGACTCGACGCCCAGTGCGTCGCCGATCTCCACGAAGTCGATGCCGTGATGCGTTCGGAAACGCCAGTCCTCGCCGACGATCACGAGGCGCGGCACGATCGGCGCGACGGCGTCGAGTTTCGTCCACTTGAGGCGCGGACACGACGCCGCGTGGAGCCGCATCATCGCCGAGCAGCGCGGCGCATGATCGCGCCACCAGATGGGTGGCGGCCACACGCCGAACACCCAGACCGCGGCGAGCGCCGCTGTCCCTAGCACAACCCGCCGTGCAATCCTAGCTTTCGCGACCGCCATGGATCTCGCAGCTCTCCAGGAGCGCCTGCAGCAGGCGCTGGGTCAGGAATTTACCGTCGGGCCGCTCCTCGGGCAGGGTGGCTTCGCGGCCGTGTTCCGCGTACGCGACACGACGTTGAACCGCGACGTCGCCGTAAAGGTCCTCGATCTCGACCTCGCGCCCTCCCCCACGCTCGCTGAGCGGTTTCTCCGCGAAGCGCAGACTATTGCCCGGCTCGAGCACCCGCACATCGTGCCGATCTACAAGGTCGGCCGGCACAAGGTCGGCCGAAAGGAAGAAGTCCTCTACATCATCATGCGCTGCATCGACGGCCCGTCGCTGCGGCAGCTGCTCGGCACGCACAAGCGGCTCTCGGTCGGCGACGCGGCGCGCATCGTGCGCCAGGTCGCCGATGCCCTGGCCTATGCGCACGGCCACGACATCGTCCACCGCGACATCAAGCCCGACAACATCCTGCTCGACCGCAGCGGCCATGTCCTGGTCACCGACTTCGGCATCGCCAAGGCGGCGCAGGCCGCGACGGCGCAGCAGCTGACCACCGAGGGAATGATCATCGGGACGCCGCAGTACATGAGTCCCGAGCAGGCGTCCGGAGACAAGGTCGACGGCCGGTCCGACATCTACTCGCTCGGCATTGTCCTGTACCAGATGCTGTCGGGAGAGCCTCCCTTCGACGGCGACTCGTCGGCATCGATCCTCGCCAAGCAGCTGACGCAGGTGCCATCGCCGATCCGCCGCAGCCGGTCGGACGTGCCCGAAGAGCTGGGGTTCGTGCTCGAGCGGATGTTGGAGAAGAACCCCGCGCGCCGGATGCAATCCGCCGCGGAGCTGAGCCGCGCGCTGGTCGACGCGCTGCCGACTGCGGCGCGCGACCGCGTGCGCATGCCGTTCCGCCGCCGGCTTGCGTCCATGGCCATGAAATCCCTCATCGGCTTGGGCGTCGCGGGGTGCCTCGCGTTCATTGCGTTTGTGGCAGGCGCCGCGGTGGTCGCGTACACCGTGTTCAGCAAACCGCCCAAGGTCGTGGCGACCTATCCGTTCCCGGACAGCCTCGCCCGAGTGCTGCGCGAGCGTCGCGCCC
>DATHDT010000205.1:0-4310 GCA_035318905.1 Gemmatimonadales bacterium
GCATACGTCATCTCCGCGATTGACAACTGGGTACCGCATGCGGACGCCGCGATCATGCACGTCTCGCCGCCCTGGGCCGCGATGCTTGGCGGCTACCCGCCGGCGCAGGCGGTCGACACGGCCCAAGTCACGCTCGCGAACTACTATCGCGCCAAGAACCTGAAGATCGTTTTCACGGTCGATGCGACCGACGGGCTCAATCGCGCCGCCGAGGCGCCGGAGCTGGTCTCTGTGGGCCGCAGCATCACCGACACCACCGTCCAGCGAGTCTACCGCGAGTGGGTCTACGCGGTCGCTACGAAGATCCACCCCGACTACTTGGGGCTCGCGGCCGAGACGAACTTGATCAAGGCGTTGGCGCCGGATTCCGTGTACCAGGCGCTGGTGACGATGGCGAACACCGTCGCCGCGCAGATCAACGCCGCCAGCGTGCCAACCCAGTTGTTCGTGAGCGTGCAGGTCGAAACGGCGTGGGGACGCCTCGGCGGCGCGGGAACGTACGTGGGGATCGCTCAGGACCTCGCTGATTTCCCGTTTGTCGAGGCGATCGGTCTCTCGAGCTATCCGTATCTCGGCGGCTATGCCCAGCCTGAAGATGTGCCGCTGAACTACTACAGCCGCATCGCGCAGGACGCCGCGAAGCCCGTGCTCGTGGTCGAGGGCGGCTGGTCTTCGGTCTCCTTCGACACGCTGGTCTCGTCATCGCCAGCCGAGCAGGCTCGCTACATCGCCCGCCAAGTGCAGCTGCTCGACAGTGCGCGGGCGAAGGGCGCCTTTCAGCTAACGTTCTACGACCTCGACTTTCCGACTGCGCCGCCCCTCTTCGCGCACCTGGGTCTCGCCGACAGCGCCTTCAATCCCAAGCCGGCCCTCGCGGCGTGGGACGCCGCCTTCCACCGGTCATACGCGCCGTAGCTTCCAGCGCCCTCGTCGGAACAGAACCGCACTGGCGACTGCGAGTGTCGAAAAGGCGATGGTGATGGCGAGGAACACGCCGCTCGGCCCGAACCCGAAGCGCACCGCCAGCGCCCACGCGAGCGGAACCTCCCAGAGCCAAAAGCAAAACAGGTTCAACCACGTGGGGGTCCACGTGTCGCCGGCACCGTTGAACGACTGCGTCAGCACCATTCCCCAGGCGTAGAAGACGTAGCCGCAGCTCACAATACGCAGACACGACGCCGCCATCGGCGCGACTGCGGCGTCCGTGGTGAACAGCGAAACGATCGGTCCCGCCAGGATCACGAACACCAGCCCGACCGTGCCCAGGAAATACATGTTGTACAACCCGGCGATCCACACGGCGCGTTCAGCGCGCTCCGGCTTCCCCGCGCCGAGTCCCTGCCCCACCATCGTCGCGGCGGCGTTGGCGAGTCCCCACGACGGCAACAGCGCGAAGATGATGATCCGGACACCGAGCGTGTAACCCGCGACGGCCTCGGCGCCGAATGTCGAGATGATGCGCACGAGGCCGATCCAGCTCGCGGTGCCGACGAGCACCTGGAACGTACCCGTGCCCGAGAGCCGCAGCAGCGTGTGCATCACGGCGGGACGGATCTGCAGTTGATCGCGGTGGATCACGATGCGTCCGTCGCGCCGCATCAACCGGTAGATCTGGTACAGGACGCCCGTCCCGCGGCCGATCGTGGTAGCGATCGCGGCGCCTTGCACGCCCAGCCGCGGGAAGGGGCCGAGCCCGAAGATCAGGCACGGCCCGAGCAGGATGTTGATCCAATTGGCGAGCCAGAGGACGCGCATCGCGATCGCGGCGTCGCCGGCGCCGCGGAACGTCGCGTTGATCAGGAAGAGCAGCAGGATCACGGCGTTGCCGCCGAGCATCACGCGGGTGTAGCCCGAGCCGACCGCGATGACCGCGGGTGATGCCCCCATCACGCCGAGCAGGCGGGGCGCGAACACCGCGCCCAGCGTGCCGGTCACGGCTGCGACCATCAACCCCACCGCGATCCCCTGCACCGCCGCCTCGGCGGCACCGGCGGGGTTCTTCTCGCCGATGCGCCGCGCCACCATCGCGCCGACGCCGATCGAGAGGCCCATGGCCGCGGTGTACACGAGGGCAAGCATCGACTCGGTGAGGCCCACCGTCGCCATGGCATCGGCGCCGAGGTGCGCGACCCAGAAGATGTCCACCACCGCGAAGAGCGACTCCATGAACATCTCCGTCACCATAGGAATGGCGAGGAGAATGATGGCGCGGCCGATGGGACCCTCGGTGTAGTCGTGGTGGCGCGAGCCGCGCAGCGCTTCGCGGACCGTGTCCCACCAGCCGGGACTCGGCTCGACCTCCGTCACGCGACCTCCCCCGTGCCAGCTTCGTGGGCTATCGGGTTGTGCCAGCCGCCGTCCGCCGCGATGAGCACATCCGCTTCTCGGGGCCCCCAGGTGCCCGCCTTGTACGGACGAACCCGGGAATGGGTTTTGAGGACGGGATCGACCACGGCCCACGCGGCCTCCACGGCGTCCTCGCGAGTGAACAGAGAACCGTCGCCGGCCATGGCGTCGCCGAGCAGCCGCTCGTAGGGCGCTTCCTCGCCCGGTTGCTCTTCCATTAGGTAGAGCTCTCCCTGGTCGCCGACGAACGCCTTCCCGGCGCGCTTGACACGGGCAGCGAGGGCGACCGCCGAGTTCGGCGAGAGCCGGAAGCGCAGGTAGTTGGCGCGACCGTCCGCTGGCACAGAGTCCGCAAAGAGACGCTGCGGCGGCGGCTTGAGCTGGACGAGGACCTCGACCGCCGTCTCGGCCAGCAACTTGCCGGAGCGAAGGTACCAGGGCACGCCGTCCCAGCGCCCGGAGTCGATGAACAACCGCAGGGCGCAGAATGTCTCGACATCCGAATTCCGCGCGACGTGCGCCTCCTTGCGATAGCCGGCATACTGACCCCGGACCACGTCGGCCGCCTTGAGCGGGCGCATGGCCCGGAAGACCGCCGCTTTTTCGTCGTGCACGGCGTCGAATCCCCGATGCGCCGGCGGCTCCATGGCCAGCAGGGCAACGATCTGAAACAGGTGGTTCTGGATCACGTCCCGCAGACAGCCGGCAGTCTCGTAAAACGCTCCGCGCCCGTTCACGCCGAACCTCTCGGCGAGGGTCACCTGGACACTGGCGACGTAATTGCGATTCCAGATCGGCTCCAGAAACGAATTGGCGAAGCGAAAGTACAGAATGTTCATGATCGCTTCCTTTCCGAGGAAGTGATCGATGCGGAAGATGGCCGCTTCGGGGAAAACCGATCGCGCGACGCCATTGAGCTCCCGCGCAGAGGCCAGGTCCCGACCGAACGGCTTCTCGACGATGACGCGCGCATTCTTGGCCAAGCCGGCGGCGCCAAGTCCTGCGATCACCGTTTCGAACAGCGTAGGCGGGATCGCGAGGTAGTGCGCCGGGCGCCGCGACCCCTTGAGCGTTTGCTTGAGCGCCGCGAAGGTCCCCGGGTCGTTGTAGTCACCGCTCACATAGTGGAGCCGCGAGAGCAGATGCTGCAGGGCCCGCCGATCATCGATTGGGCCGGCGCCCCGTACCGCATCCGTGGCTCGCGCGCGGAGCTGCGCCAGGCTCAACGGTCGAGATGCCACGCCGACTACCGGGACCTTGAGGACACCGCGGCGGGCCATGGCGTACAGCGCGGGGAAGATCATCTTGTGGACGAGGTCGCCCGTCACGCCGAACAGCACCAGCGCGTCCGACGGCTTCATCCACGAGCCTCCAGGTCGCCCGCCGCGGCCGCGTCGAGCAGCCAGAACGCGCGCCCGCTGGCTGGCGTGATCAGCTGAGCCGGCAGCTCCTGGGGTCGCCGCGGTCCCTCGAGTACGCGGCGAACGATCGCCGCCTTCCCTTCCCCCGCGACCAGAAACAGGACCTCCGCGGCAGCGTTGATGACGGCCGGTGTGAGCGTTATGCGCCACAACGAGCTGGGCCCGTGGTAGCGGGCCACCGCCCACGACTCGTCGCCCGGGACGTCGACGGCGCCGGGGAACAACGACGCCGTATGCCCGTCATCGCCCAGGCCAAGTAGCACGAGGTCTATGCGGCCTCCGGGTGCCTCGCGCGGGGGTCCGCTCGGCGTCCGGAGCACGGTGCGGAGCGTCCGCTCATAGGCCTGCGCGGCCAGGGCGGGGACATCTTCGCCATGCATCCGGTGCACGTTCTCCGCGCGAATCGGCACGT
The DNA here is from genome assembly GCA_035318905.1 of Gemmatimonadales bacterium. Taxonomy (GTDB): domain Bacteria; phylum Gemmatimonadota; class Gemmatimonadetes; order Gemmatimonadales; family GWC2-71-9; genus 20CM-2-65-7. Next base: position 4,180 of record DATHDT010000205.1, read on the forward strand.
GATCGAGCAGCGCCTCGCGTACCATCCGATAGTTGCTCGCCGCCTGGTCCGGCGCGACGCAACGCTCGTCACCCCAGAGGACTTGCACCCCCGACCACGGCACGGTCGAGGCGTACGGTGGAGCGGCCAGG
>DATHDT010000206.1:0-2675 GCA_035318905.1 Gemmatimonadales bacterium
AGCTGCGAATCGACGCCAGGGGATTCTTGATCTCGTGCGCGAGGCTCGACGACAGCTCGGCGACGGCCTCGAGGCGCTCGGCGCGAAGGTGCAGCTCCTCGAGCCGTTTCGAGTCCGAGATGTCGGTGAAGATCGCCGACACGCGCGGCACCGCGCCGATCGGGCCGTCGAGGGTGGTCGTCGTCACGCCGATGGGAAACGTGCGGTCGGGCCGGTGCACCGTGGCTTCGACGCGCATCAGTCGCACGCCGCGCCGCGCCGTGGAGGTCACGGCCGCCCAGAATTCTGGAGCGAGACGGGCGAACTCGGGCATCACCGACTGGCCCAACCAGTCCCGCGCTCGAAACCCGAGGATCTCCTCGGAGGCGGGGTTGGCGTAGAGCAGCCGTCCGTCGCCATCGACGGTAAGGACCCCCGTCCGGATGTTGCGCAGCACGTCGTCGGCTTCGAGCTGGACCTGGCGCACCTCGGCGGCGAGCGCTTCCCGCTCCGCGCCCATCACCGTCACACGGCTCGCCACGTAGGCCGTGACCGCCGCGACGAGCACGAAGACACCCAGCTGGATCCAGAGCCCCAACGACACCGCGGTGTGGTGGCCCCAGAAGACGTCGGCGAAGTAAACGAGTCCGGCGAAGAGGGTGATGAGGCCCGCATTCGCCGGCGGCATGAGGAGCGCCGTCACGGCGATCAGCACGACGTACAGGCCGGCGAAGTCGCTCTCCGAACCCCCGGTGATGTGCACGACTGCCGTGATCAGCGCGACGTCGAAGACGGCCTGGAGATAGAGGAATGTCGGGCTGGGGTAGCGGCGCCGGACGTGCGTATGCCAGTACGCCGCCAGGGTGACGCCCGTGGACGAAACGAGCATCAGGGAGGTCGCCAGGATGTCGAGGGGGGCCGCGACCCGGATCTTGAGAGCGGCGCTCAGGTAGATGGCGGCCGCCAGGCACATCCGCCCCACGTAGACGAGACGGAGGAGCTTGGGCGGGGACGGGATCGCCGATTTCGTGCTGCCGAGCCAGCGCATGTCCGGGAGTATTGGACGCGCTCTGGCAAAATGCAAGAGCGTTAGCCTGCCAAATGCACGGGCGTACCTCGTCCGCTCGCCTGCGCCCGCTCGTAGACCGCTGCCGCGGCGGCGACGTCTTGCAGAGCCATGCCGGTCGAATCGAACACGATGACGTCGCGGCCGTTCGGGGGGACCGACGCGCGCCCCGCGACGATCTGCCCCAGCTCAGCGGCGACGTCCTCGCGACGCATCGCGCCGGCGGCGATCGCGTGGTGCAGGTCCCCGAAGGTCGCCGCCTGGTCGAGCACGTCCACGACGACGCGGCTCGCGGCGAGGAGCGCCGGCGCGATCTCCTGCTTCTCGGGAAAGTCCGCGCCGACGGCGGCTACGAAGGCTCCCGGTGTCACGTCGCCGAGGGTGAGGATGGGTTGATGAGAAGACGTGCAGGTCACCACGATGTCGCTGCCGCGGGCTGCCGAGGTGGCGTCCTTCGACACTTCGATCTCGAGACCGAGCTCGGTCCGGAGCCCTCGGGCCAATTCCTCGGCGCGACTGCGATCGCGGTCGTAGACACGCGCGTTTGTGAGCCGCCGCACCCGGCACACGGAACGGAGCTGGACCCACCCCTGGTTGCCGCACCCGATGAGGGCGACGGTGCGCGCATCGGGACGCGCCAGATACTTGGCGGCCACGGCGGTCGCGGCCCCGGTGCGCAGGGTGGTGATCTCCATGGAATCGAGGAGCGCCAGGGGCGTGCCCACTTCGGCATCGGCAAGCAGGATGAGGCCCTGGATCGTGGGTAGACCGTGGACCGCATTGTTGGGGAAGTTGGCGTTGGTCTTGGCGGCGAAGTAGGGCCGGCTGAGGCGCAGGGTCCCGGCTTTGATGTGGAAGCCGCCACCCGGGACGTGCACGGCGAGGACGCCGGTCGTCGCGCCACCCTCGCCGTGGAGGCGGAAGGCCGCCTCCACGGCGGTGATGCAGGAATCGAGGTCCAGCAGCTGCGCGACGTCGCTGCGGGTGAGCAGCAGCGCCGGCTTCACTATTGGACCGCGTTCACCATGTCGAAGATGGGCAGGTACATGGCGACGACCATGCCACCGACGATCACGCCCAGCACGACGATCATGATGGGCTCCATCAGGGACAGCAGGGCGCTGACGGCGGCGTCCACCTCGTCGTCGTAGAAGTCTGCGATCTTCGTCAACATTTCGTCGAGCCCGCCGGTCTGCTCGCCGACGGCGATCATCGAGATCACCATGGGCGGGAAGACCTTGGACTTGGCGAGCGGTCCCGCGATCGTTTCGCCACCGGCGATCGATGCGCGCGACTCCATCACCGCGTTGTGGATGACCATGTTGCCGGCGGTGCGGGCCGTGATCTCGAGGCCGTCGAGGATCGAGACGCCCGAGGAGATCAGCGTACCGAGGGTGCGGGTGAAGCGCGACACGGCCGACTTCCTGAGCAGGTCGCCGAGCACGGGCGCCTTGAGCAGGAGCTTGTCGATTTGGAGCTTACCCGGCGCGGTCTCATAGTATTTTTTGATGGCGAACACGCTGCCGACGCCCCCGATGATGAGCAACCACCAGTAGTTCTTGAGGATGTTGCTCGCCGTGATCACGATGCGGGTGGGGAGCGGCAGCTCCAGGTTCACCGACGCGAACAT
>DATHDT010000207.1:0-2036 GCA_035318905.1 Gemmatimonadales bacterium
TTGGTGGATGATCTGTCCACGGGGTCGCCGAGCAACGTATCGCCGAATGCGGAGTTCAACCAAGTCGACATTTGCGATCCGACGGCGCTGCATGACGTCTTCGCGCACTTCCGGCCCGAGGTCGTGTTCCATGCGGCTGCCCAGACTGACGTACGCCGCTCGGTTCGCGAGCCGGACTTCGACGCGCGGGTGAACATCGTGGGCGGTCTCAACGTACTGCGCGCGGCCGCCGCCGCGGGGACTCGGCGCATGGTGTATGCGTCGTCAGCCGCCGTCTACGGCAACCCGGCTCGGGTCCCCGTGTCCGAATCCGAGCCGACGCGGCCGATTTCGGAATACGGTGCCAGCAAGCTCGCGTTCGAGCACTATCTCGGCGCGTACGCGGCCCGCGGGCGGATCGAGTACGCAGCCCTGCGCTACGCCAACGTGTACGGTCCACGGCAGCGATCGGACGGAGAGGCTGGAGTCGTGTCGATCTTCACTCGACAGATGATCGCCGGCGAGCCGGTGACGATCTTCGGCGACGGGTCGAAGACGCGCGACTACGTGTACGTGGGCGACGTCGTCGAGGCGACGGTCCGAGCAGCGGGGGGGGGACCGTCGGGCGTCGTCGCCAACGTCGGGTGGGGGCGCGAGGTGTCGGACCTCGAGCTGTTTCGTGCCGTGGCGGCCGCTGCAGGATACACCGGCAAACCGACGTACGCGCCCGATCGGCGAGGAGACGTCGCGCGGAGCTGCCTCGATGGCGCCCTCGCACAACGGACATGGGACTGGCGTCCATCCGTGCCTCTCGCGGACGGGGTGCGGCGGGTCGTGGAGTACGCGAGGACTTGAGCGCGCCCGCGCTCGTCATCCTCGCGGCGGGAGTCGGGAGCCGCTTCGGCGGCCCGAAGCAGCTGAGCTCCGTCGGTCCGTCGGGCGAGACACTGCTCGATTACGCCATCTACGACGCCAAGCGCGCCGGCTTCACGCGCGCCGTGCTCGTCATTCGCGAGGAGTTGCGCGCTCCCTTACGAGAGCACGTCGCGCGCGTGATCGGAGCAGCGCTCCCCGTCGACTACGTCGAGCAACGCCTCGACGGCCTGCCGAGGGGACGTCGCGTGCCCGCGGGACGAGTGAAGCCGTGGGGCACGGGGCATGCCGTGCTCGCCGCGCGGGAGGCCGTGGATGGTCCCTTTGCCGTGTGCAATGCCGACGACTACTACGGCCCGGGCGCCTACCGCCTGCTCGCGGAGCACCTCGCGGCCAATGCGGGCACGCCGCCTCTGCACGCTCTCGTGGGCTACCGGTTGGATGAGACGCTGTCGGACCATGGCGGCGTGGCGCGGGCCGTGGCATCGACCGGGCCCGACGGACTAGTCGCGCGGCTCGTCGAGGTAAAGGACCTGACGGCGGCGGGCAAGCAGAGTGAGTTCACGGGCGCGGAATCCGTGTCGATGAACCTGTGGGGGTTCACGCCCGACGTCCTCCCGCCGTTGGAAGAGCAGTTCAGAGCCTTTCTCGACGCGCCGCAGCGAGGGCCCGACGCAGAGTTCCTCTTGAGCACCGCACTCGGCGACCAGGTGACGGCGGGTCGTGCGCGGCTGCGGGTCTTGCCCGCGCCCGACCGCTGGCTGGGCATGACGTTTGCCGCAGATGTGGAGGCGGTCCGAGCCGCACTCGCCGCGCTGGTGCGCGCCGGGGCCTATCCTGCGGACTTGCGTGCCGCGTTCACCCGTCTCTGAGGCGACGATGCCACTCAACACCCTCGATTGGATCGTACTGGCGCTCTACGGGGCTATCTGCGTGGCGATCGGACTCGCCGTAATGCGCCGCGCCAGTCAGGGCCGGCACGAGTTCTTCCTGTCCGGACGCCGGCTGCCGTGGTGGCTCCTCGGCGTGTCGCTCGTGGCCACGACGTTCTCGACGGATACGCCGAACCTCGTCACCGACCTTGTGCGCACCGGCGGGGTGAGCCAGAACTGGGTGTGGTGGGCCTTCGCCGTCACGGGGATGTGCACGGTGTTTTTCTACGCCAAGCTGTGGCGGCGCTCGGC
>DATHDT010000208.1:0-7448 GCA_035318905.1 Gemmatimonadales bacterium
TTCACCATCGTTCGTAATGCCGTCAAGCTCGACTTCCCGATCGTCCCCGCGATCCGCTCGGTCCTCGAGGTATGCGACGAAGTGGTCGTCAACGTGGGGAAGTCCGAGGATGAAACGCGCGATCTCGTGACGTCGATCGACGATCCCCGCATTCGGATCATCGATACCGAGTGGGACTTCACCAAAAAGAACATCATGCTCTCCATCGAAACGCAACGGGCGATGGACGCCTGCCGCGGGTCGTGGGGCATCTACATCCAGGCCGACGAAGTTCTGCACGAGACCGGCGCGCGCATTCTGAAGGAGCGAGTCAATGAGTGGGACAAGGACGAGCGCGTCGAGGGCCTGCTGGTGAAGTACCAACACTTCTACGGCGGGTTCGATCAGGTCGCCACGAGCCGCCGCTGGTACCGGCGCGAGGTGCGCTGCGTGCGACTCGGCAGGGACATCCGTCCGTATCAGGGCGCGCAGGGGTTCCGCGTCGGCGAGGGGTACCGGAAGATTCGCGCGCGCGTCACGGGTGCCGAAATGTTTCACTACGGGTGGGCCCGCCCGGCGAAAGCGATCAAGCAGAAGCTCGAGATCTCGAAGACCATCTACCCGTGGGGCGGCGACCGCTTCGACAAGGAGCAGGCGCGCGGGCACCTCGAGTGGATTCCGCTCCTCAAGCCCTTCACCGGCACGCACCCCGCGGCGGCCCGCCATTGGATCGAGCCGCGCGCCCACGACCCCGAGCGCGTGGTCGGTCCGCGGCACTTCAAGGTCGAGCACCTGCGCTACTACCTGTCGGATTGGATCGAGCGGGTGACGGGCGCCCGGCTCTTCGAGTTTCGGAACTACGAGCTGGCGTAGGGCGTCGGCCGACCGGCCGGCGGATTCCCTGTTTCGATCACGGCGCGATACACGCGGACGTACTCCTCGGCCATCGTGCGATGCGTGAAGTAGCGCTCGGCGTGCGCACGGCACGCCTCCGGCGATCGCGATCCGATCGTCTCGGAGGCGGCGATCATTTCCTCGAGCGTGTCGCACAGGGCGCCCGCCTCCGGCGGCAGGATCTCGGGGAGAGCGCCGCGGCGCGTGCCGAGGACGGGAGTGCCGGAGAAGAGCGCCTCGATTGTCGTGAGGCCGAACGGCTCATCCCAGAGCGCGGGCATCCACAGGCAGCGCGCCCGCGCCAGGAGCACGGCCTTTCGGTTTCCGTCGACCTCGCCTACGTACTTGACGACGCCCGTGAAGCTGGGCCGCCACCCGCCCGCGAGAATCAGTCGCCGCCCCGTTTTCTTCGCCGCTTCGATCGCCCAGTGATATCCCTTCGCGCTGTGCAAGCGGCCGAGGAACAGATCCCAGTTCTCCTTCACATGGCGGAACACGAACTCCGCGGGATCGAGGCCGTTGTACACGAACGCATCGCTGCCATGGCGACGCGCGTGGTCGCGCGACAGGAACATCGTGCGCGGCGGTAACGGGACGCCGGGCTTCCAGTTGCCGTGCGCTGTCTGCACGAATGGGAGCGAGGCGGGTCCGTGCTTCAGCGGGAAGTGGACGTGCAGGATGTCGGCGCCGTCGGGGAGGAAGGGCGTCAAATCGGCGCCCGCGTCCTTGAGGATTTTGGGTGGCACTTCGACGACTTTCGCCGCTTCGGGGACCCGCGTGCCCGGCTGCGCCAGCAACGTCACGCGATGGCCCAGCTCGGCCAGCCCGCGCACCAGCGCGACCACGACGCGCTGCGTGCCGCCATAGCCTTCGACGGGCAACCGGTGGTGGGACGCGACCACGACGTGCATGGGCGCCCCAGTATAACTACCTTCGGGGGATGCCGCCGCAGCCGCTGACAATTCTCCAACTCACGCACGCGGGCGATGGCGCCGGCTCCACCCAATCCATCCTCAGCCTCAGCGTCCATCTGGCGCGTCGCGGACATCGCGTGCTCGTCGGTGGCCGCCCCGGCACGCTCCTCGAGCGCCTCGCGATGCAGGCAAAGCTCGAATTCGTGCCGCTCCCGTTCAACCGGCGTGGCTCCCTGGCAGCCGCGATCGAGGACCTGATCGCGCGACGGAGCGTGGACGTCGTGAACAGTCATGACACTCGCGACCGCCGCGCCCTGACGTGGCTGCGCTGGCGCGGCCGGCTCGCCCAACCGTTCGTCGTCACGCGCCGCACGATGCCGTTGACGCTGCCGCCGGAGCTCGTCGCGATCGGCCTCACGGCGGATCGCACGATCGCCGTGAGCGGCGCGGTCGCGGATGCGCTGCGGCGCCGGTTGCATCCCGGCGGGCGGCTGCGCGTCGTGCCGAATGGCATCGACCTGGAGCGCGTGGATGCCGAGCCGTCGGAGGCAGAGGTGGCGGCGGCCCGCGCCGCGCTCGGTCCGCTGGATGGGCGCCCCGTCGTCGTGGTCGTGGCGCGGCGCAAGGACCAGCACATCCTCCTCGCCGCGCTGCCGATTCTGCGCCGCCCGGTGGCGGTGGCGTGCGTGGGGATCGAGCCCGATCGAGAGCTGATCGCGCTGCGAGACGCGCTGCCGGGGCGCCACAAAGTCGCGTTCGTCTCGTTCACGGAGCGGCCGCTGCCGTTCTACCGGTTGGCGGCCCTCGCCGCGCTGCCGTCCCGGATCGAAGGCCTGTCGCAGGCGCTGCTCGAAGCGATGGCACTGGGGCTGCCGGTGGTCGCCTCGGAGGCGGGCGGCAACCCCGATCTGGTGACGTCTGGGGAAACGGGCCTGCTGGTGCCGCCCCTCGACCCCAGGGCCTGGGCCGTCGCGCTCGACCGTGTTCTGGGCGACGGGGCATTCCGTAGCCGGATCGGTCGGGCCGGCCGCGATCTGGTTCGCTCGGACTTCACACTCGAACGAACCGCGGAGCGAACGGAAGCCGTATACGGCGAAGCCATCGAACGACGCCGATTGCTCGGCGGGCGACGCTCTCGTTAACATTCGAACCGATGCCAGCGCCGCTCACGGTCGTCATTCCCACGCTCAACGAGGCGAGTCAGATCGCCGATTGCGTGCGTGGACTGGTGGCGTGGGCCGGCGAAGTGATCGTCGTGGACGCGGGCTCGAAGGACGGCACGGCGGCCGCGGCGACGGCGGCGGGGGCCCGCGTGTTGGACGGCGCGGCGCCCGGAATCGCGGCGCAGCGCAACGCCGGCATCGCGGCGGCGAAGCACGAGTGGGTCTTCGCCCTCGACGCCGATGAGCGCATCGGGCCCGATCTCGCCGGCGAGCTCGCCGCCGTCGTCGCCGCGCCGCGGCACGAAGCCTATCGCGTCAAACGCCGCAATGTGTTTCACGGCCACGTGCTGCGCCGGGGCCACTGGGGGCGCGATTGGGTCGTGCGCCTCTTCAAGCGCGACCGCCGCTTCGGCGGGCCGACGGCACATCCCGGTCTCCAGGGCGTGACCGATTTCGGGGCCCTGTCGCACGAGCTGAACCACACGCCCTACCGCGATCTGCGCCACCACCTCGACAAGTTGATTACCTATAGCCGCATGAGCGCCGACGACCTGGCCGCCGGGGGCCGGCGCGCGTCGTGGAGCGACCTCACGCTGCGTCCGGCGGCGCGCTTCTGGCGCGAGTACCTCGTGCACGGCAGCGTGTTCGACGGACGCTTGGGCGTCATTCACGCCGGGATCAGTGCGGTGGGAGTGTTCCTGAAGTACGCATTCTTGTGGGAGCGAGGAGAGCAACGCGGTGCCTAAGACGTTTCTCTTGACCGACGAGTTCCCCCCGATACAAACCGGCGTCGCCCGCATGATGGGGGAGATCGCCCGCCGCTACCCGCGGGGCGAGCTGCTCGTGTCCACGGGCCAGCACCGCGACTCACAGGACTCGGACACGCGGTACGGCGGCGCGGACGGCGCGATCATCGATCGCCTCCCGATTCCGTCGCGAACGCTCAAGACGCTGCCCGGTCTCCTGTTCTGGTCGCGCCGCGTCGCCACGCTGGCGCGCCAGCACAAGCCACACTTCGCCTGGTGCGATTCGATTCGCCCCTGCGCGTACCCGGCGAAATGGGTGCACGAGCGCGTCAAGGTGAAATACGGCGTGTTGGTCCACGGCGGCGACCTGCTCAAGGAGCTGCACGCGATCCATCATTCGGCGCTCGCGCGCAAGACCGCCAAGGCGTTGCTCGGCTCGGCGGAAGCCGTCGTCGCGAACAGTCAGTGGACGCGCGAGCAGGCCCAGACGGTCCTGCGCGAGCTGGGACTCGACCCCCTCGCCGAGCAGGTGAAGCTCGTGCCGCTGGGCACCGACCCCGAGCAGTTCAAGCCCGGCCTCGACGTGCGCGAAGTGCGGGCGCGTTACCGCATGAACGGCGAGCCGTGGGTCATCACCGTGGCGCGCCTCGAGCCATACAAGGGCATCGACACGGCGATGAAGGCCGTGGCCGAGTGCCGCCGCGGCGGTCTCGCGGTGAACTACATGGTCGTCGGCGCGGGCAAGAAGAAAAAGACGTACGTGAAGCTCGCCCAGGAGCTCGACATCGCGGAGGCGGTGCGCTTCGTCGGCAACGTGCCCGATCCCGACCTCCCGCTGCTGCTCAACGCCGCGTCGGCCTACATCGGGGTCTCGCGGCGCGCCGACGGAACGCGCGTCGAGGGCTTCGGCGTCGCGCTCGCCGAGGCGAGCGCCTGCGGGTTGCCCGTGATCGCGGGGCAGTCGGGAGGGCTGGCGGAAGCGGTGCGCGACGGCGAGACGGGACTGGTCGTCGATCCCGACGACGCGGGGGCCGTCGCCGCGGCGGTGAAGCGCCTGCTCGAGGACCAACTCCTCGCCCGCCGCCTCGGCCAGGGCGGCCGCAAGGCGATCGAGACGCACTACAATTGGGACCGCGTCATCCGCGATCTGCGGGACATCGAATCACAAGTCTCCTCCTAGCGTTCAACTTCCCGCCGCACGGCGGGGGCATCGCCCGCATGATGGGGGAGCTCGCCCGTCGCTACCCCCGCAACTCCCTCGTGGTGTCCACCGGCTCGTATCCCGGCTCGGCCGACAGCGATGCCCGTTTCCCGCAGATGGTCGACCGGGTCGGGACGCGCGCGCCGAGACTCCGCACGATTCAAGGCCTGGCGTCATGGACGTGGCGCGCGGGTCGGCTCGCGCGCCGCTGGCAACCCGGGTTCACGTGGTGCGGCGAGCTGAAGCCGGCTGGGTACCCGGCGCGCTGGATGCACGCCCGCGCCGGCGTGCCGTACGGCGTGATCACCTATGGGACCGAGCTGCTGCTGCTCGCCGCGAAGATCGACCGCAGCGCCTTCAAACGGTGGAGCGCCCGTCAGCTCATCGGTCACGCTGCCGTCGTGGTCGCCATCAGCGAGTGGACGGCGAGTCTCGCGCGCTGCGTGCTCGAGCGCCTGGGCTGCGACGCGCTCGCGCGCGGCGTTCGCGTCGTCCCCCTCGGGACCACGCCCGAGCATTTCCGGCCCGGCGTCGATCCGCGAGACGTGCGCGCGCGCTACCGGCTCGATGGAGGCCGCTGGATCCTGACCGTCGCCCGGCTCGAGTGGCACAAAGGGATCGACACGGTCATCAAAGCGCTCCCCGCTGTCCGCGCCGCGCATCCGGGCACGCGCTACGCCGTCGCCGGCGTGGGGGATCGCGGACCGCACCTCGAACAGCTGGCGCGGGAGTTGGGGCTCGCGGATGCGGTGCGATTCCTCGGCGCGGTGCCGGACGCGGATCTGCCGGCGTTGTACAACGCCGCCGATCTCTACGTCGGCGCCTCGCGGCTCCACGATTTGCTCGCCGAGGGCTTCGGGATCTCGCTCGTCGAAGCCTCGGCGTGCGGGCTCGCCGTCGTCGGTGGGCGCTCCGGCGGCGTGCCCGACGCCGTGCGCGACGGGGAGACGGGGATTCTGGTGAATCCGGATGACCCGCACGCGGTGGCCGCGGGGATCAACCAGTTGCTTGGGGACGGGGAGCTACGGAAACGGCTTGGCGCGGCAGGGCGGAAGGCGGTCGAGACGTTCTACAACTGGGATCGCGTCGCGCGAGACCTCATCCGGATCGACGCAGAGTTTCGGTTACCTGGGCGGCCGGCCGCGCCGTGATCGCGTAAGTCGGGCAGTGGCGGATGAAGCCGCCATCGACCGGCGACCAGTCCTGCTCCGCTTGCGTCACGATGGCCTTCCGATCGGAGTCCAGTACGAACATCCCCTGCGGCGCCTGCACCAGACACGCGCCGCACCCGATGCAGCGCTCCCGTTCCACGCGCACGATGACGCGCCGTTTCGGGAAGATTCCTTCGTCGCCGGGCGCCGGCCATTCGTCGGGCCGATCGAGCGCCGCGATCGTGGCGCGGTAGCCCTCTTCGACGACCTCCCGGAGGTGATCGAATGAGAACAGCGACACGTGCTCGACGCGCGGGTGGATATAGTAGATGGGCGGCGTGGTCCAGGTCTGGAACCGCTGCTCGAGCAGCGTCTGCATCAGAATCTCCGTCGCGCGCGCGAACACGCCGGCGAACCCCTCGTCCTGCGTGTCGGCTTTGAAGGCGCTCGACGCCGAGACGTCCACCGCGAGGATCGGCTCGCTTCCGAGCGCGCGCGCGGCGGGGAAGGGCAGATTCGACACCACGGCGCCGTCCACGTAGAAGCGGCCCGCGATCTCATGTGGCGGGAGGTACCCCGGGAGGGCGCACGACGCGAAGACGGCGTCGGCGACGCGGACGTCATCGAGGCCCGGGAGTCCCCAGAACACCTGCATGCCGGAATTCAGGTCCACGGTGTTGACGGCGCACGGGGGGTCGAGCTGCTGGAACGTGGCCTCACCCACGAGGCGCTTGATCAGCTGCTCGAGGGGGTCGCGGCGAAACAGGGCGGGGGAGTGCATCCGCTTGAACGCCATGTCGGCGTGCGCGACCGCGAACACGTCCTTGCGCTTCAGACTGAGCGCGATCTCGCGCAGGCGGGCGAGCCCCATGCCGCCGGCCCAGGCCGTGCCCACGAGGGCGCCGACACTGGAGCCGATGATGTGCGTGGGGCGAAGGCCGCGCTCGACGAGCGCCTGGAGCACGCCGATGTGCGCGAGCCCTTTCATGCCGCCGCCGCCCAGCACGAGGGTGAACGGTGTGTCCCGCTTCACGTCGTGTGTCCGCTTGCCCGGAGGGTGAACGTCCGAGTAACGTAGTCGGGTCCCCCATGCCCGCGCCACTCTTTTGGACACGACTCGCGCGTGATCGTTGGGCCCGCCTCGGGCTCGCGATCGTCGCCACCCTGGCCGTCCTTGCCCTCGCGGCGCCGCTCGTCGCGCCCGGCGATCCGTTCCGCGGCAATCTCACGGCGAGCCTGCGCGCGCCGTCCGGCGCGTTCTGGCTCGGCAGCGACGCGCAGGGTCGGGATGTTCTCTCGCGCGTGCTCTACGGCGCCCGTCTGTCGCTCGCCGTGGGCCTCATCAGTCAGGGGATCGCGATGACGCTCGGCGTCACGCTCGGGCTCGAGAGAACATCCCG
>DATHDT010000209.1:0-11898 GCA_035318905.1 Gemmatimonadales bacterium
GGAGGGGACGCCGATGGTGTTGCTCGAGGCCATGGCCGCCGGCGTCCCGATCGTCGCGACGAGCGTGGGCGGTGTGCCGGACATGCTCTCGCCGGCTGAAGCGCTGCTCGTTCCGGCCGACGACCCGGTGATGCTGGCGGCGGCGGTGCGCGCGGTTCGTGAGGACCCGGAGGCTGCCGCGGCGCGGGCGCGCGCCGCGCGCGCGCGCCTGGAGCGCGAGTTTCGGGCGGAGCCGTGGGTCGCGCGCTACCGCCTGGTCTATGCGCGGGCTGAGAGCGTGGCGCGGAGGGCCGGGTGAACGCCGTGGCGCTGGCCGTTCTCGTCGCCTCCGCGTCGCTCGGGTTGTACGCCTACGTGGGGTATCCATTGATCCTGCTGGCGCTGCGGCGCCGGCCGCGTCGCAGCGCGAGTCCGAGCCGCTGGCCGGACGTCAGCATCACCGTGCCGATCCACAACGAAGCCGCCAATCTGCGTGGTCTGCTCGAAAACCTGCTGACACTGGAGTACCCGGGGCGCCGCCAGATCCTCGTGGTCTCGGACGGGTCGACCGACCCGAGCGACGTCATCGTGGCCGGCTATGCTGAGCGCGGCATCGAGCTGCTCCGGCTGACCGAGCGACGCGGCAAAACGGCGGCGGAGAACGCCGCCCGGCCGTACCTCAAAGGCGAGATCATCATCAACACCGATGCCTCCGTGCGCCTCCATCCTCGGGCGGTCATGCAGCTCGTCGCCGCGTTCGCCGATCCATCAGTCGGTGTCGCTTCGGCGTGCGACGTGAGCGTGGCGAATCCGGAAACGCAGGCGAACGCCGGCGAAGGCGCCTACGTTGGGTACGAGATGTGGGTACGTGACCGGGAAACGGCGGTCGACGGCATCGTCGGCGCCTCGGGCTGTCTCTACGCGATCCGCGCGGACCTGCACATGCACCCCGTCCCCGAGGCGTTGAGCCGCGATTTCAGCGCGGCGCTGACGGCCCGCGAGCACGGGCGACGGGCCGTCTCGGTTCCCGCCGCGCTCTGCTTCGTGCCTCGCAGCGCGTCACTCCACCAGGAGTATCGGCGGAAGGTCCGGACCATCACGCGCGGCCTCGCGACGCTCGCCCACCGACGCGCGCTCTTGAATCCGCTTCGCTACGGCGCGTTTGCGTGGATGCTCTTCAGCCACAAGGTCTGCCGCTGGTTGGTGCCGTGGGCGTTGGTGATGGCGCTTGGCGCCCTGGGGGCCCTGGCGGTCACCTCCCTCTGGGCCCGCATCGCCCTCGCCGGCGCCGTGGCGCTCAGTGCGTTGGCCGGGATCGCGTGGCTCCGGCCGGCGGGCGAACCCATGCCGCGTGTGTTGGCGCTGCCCGCGTACGTCGCCGCCGGAAACCTGGCCGTGTTGCAAGCGTGGCTCCGCTTCTGGGCCGGCCGTTCCGCCCCTGTGTGGGAGCCCACGCGCCGCGGCGTCGTGAGCTAGCCTCGGCCTCGTCCGTGGACCAGATCCAGGCGTTCCGCCGCGAAGACATCCCCGAGGTGTTGGCCCTGTTTCGCGCGGCCTTCGTGCAGAATGGGAACCGGGGCCCCGGGCATCTCGACACGTACCTCGACCGCGTGTTCTTCGAGAGCCCATGGTACGATGAGGAGCTCCCTTCCTTTGTGTATCGGGACCCGAAGGGCGCCATTATAGGGTTCGCCGGGGTCCAGCCGAAACCGCTGCTGCTCCATGGGCGCCCCGTGCGCGGCGCCGTGGCCACGAAGCTGATGGTGTCCCCCAGCGGTGGTGATCCGCTCGCGGCGAGCCGGCTCCTCAAGAAGGTGTTTGCGGGACCGCAGGACCTGTTGTTCTCCGATTTGGGCACCGATGCCGGGCGGCGGATGTGGGAGGGGCTGGGCGGGACGACGGCCTTGCTGTACAGTCTCCAGTGGCAGCGGCCGGTGCGACCGGCGCGCCACGTGCTCTCGTGGCTGCGGGCGCGAGGCGTGCCCGGCCTCATCACGGGCGCCTTGCGGCCGTTGTGCGCGGTCGCGGATGCCCTCGTGTCGCGGCCTGGCGTCGTGGGGCACACGATCCACGACCTTCCCCTGGACGTGATGGCTGCGGAATTCGCCGGCGTGTGCGCCGATCGAGTTCTGCGCCCCGTCTATGACGAACGGGCCCTGCAGTGGCTGTTGCGCGTGGCGCAACAAAACGACCCCGGGCGCGTGCTACGCCGGCGCTTGGTGCGCGACGCGCGCGGCGCGGTGGTCGGATGGTTCGTGTATCTCCTCGAACGCGGCGGCGCGAGCGAGGTCGTGCAGCTCATCGCCCGCAAGGGCGCCGCCGATGCGGTCTTCCAACTGCTCCTGGCCGACGCGTGGAGCGCGGGAGCCGTCATGCTCGCGGGTCGCCTTGAGCCGAGCATGGTGCGGGAGATGTCCGAGCGGCGCAGCTATTTCCGGCAACAGGGTCCCTGGGCGTTGGCACACGCCAAGGACCCGGCGGTCCTGGCGGCGATTCTCAGTGGCAGCGCGTTCTTGAGTCGCTTGGAAGGGGAGTGGTGATCACCAGCCGCCGCGGCGGCCCAGCATCACGGGCACGGTGCGGAGCATAATCTTCAAGTCTTCGAGCGCCGACTGGTTGTGGATGTACTCGAGATCGTACGCGACCTTCCGCCGTACATCGTCCACCGAACTATCGTACGCCTGGTTGATCTGCGCCCACCCCGTGATGCCGGGGCGCACGCGCTGGCGGCGTGCGTACCCCTCGACCTGCACGCATAGGTAGGTGAAGATGTTGGGCTGCTCGGGGCGCGGACCCACCACGTTCATGTCACCCCGGAGCACGTTCCACAACTGCGGCAACTCGTCGAGGCGGACCTTGCGCAACACGCGGCCGATCGACGTGACGCGCGGGTCGTCGGGGCGCGCCCATACCTCGGGCGCCTGCTCGGTCTGCACGCTCATCGTGCGGAACTTGTACATCGTGAAGAGCTCGCCGCCCGCGTCGCCGTGACGACGCGTATTCCCCCCGGCCCCCGTGAGGGCCCGGCGATCGAGGCCGACACGCGTCTGCGTGAAGAAGATCGGCCCCCGCGAGGTCAGCTTGATCAGGATCGCGATCACGATCATGAGGGGCAGCGTGAGCACGAGCCCCACTGCGGCGATCGCCACATTGAGGATGCGGCGCGCGCCTTCCCGATCGGTGCGACGCGTCGAGACGCGGGGCCGAACGGCGATCGAGTGCAGCCATGGCAGTGACGTCATGCCCGCAAAGACTTGCAAGGCGCGTGCCCGGTGTTGTTGCCCTACTTCGGTGCAATCGAGTGAAATACAAGCGGTTACGGGACTGCGGTGGGGCTGCTACGTGGCGCCATTACGACGAAGTTTGTGGGAGGGCTGCGACGCGCCCGACCGCGCCTTCAGGCCTTCAGACGAAGGCCGGCGCGGGCGGCAACTCGATTTCAAAGCTGAACTTGGTCCCGCCCTGTGGGTGAGTCGTGACCGCGAGCTCCCCGCCCATCGCCGCGACGAATTTGCGGCAGACTCCGAGCCCCAGCCCGGCGCTCGAGAAGTCGCCCCGGACCGACGCCACGCCGGGCAGCGCGTCGATCCCCGGGCCGGTGTCGCGGACCGAGAACTCGACGCGGTTGTCGCTCGTTTCGCGCGCGGCGACTTCGACGAACCCGTCGTCCGTGTACTTCAGGGCGTTCGTCGTCAGGTTGAGCAACACCCGCGCGATAGCCCGGTCGTGCCCGATCCGTTCTTCGAGCTCCGGCGCGAGGAAGCGCAGATCCAGTCCCTTCTCCTCGGCGAGGGGCCGGGCCAGATCGCGCACCGCGCGGAACACGTCCGTGATCGAAAATGGAGTCGGCTCACAGTCCGTGAGACTCTCACCACGACGCGACAGGTCCAGCACGTCGCTCGCCATGGAGCACAGGCACAGGGCCGCGCTCCGAATCAAGCCCAGCTGGCGGCGCTGCGCCTCGCTGATCGGGCCGCTTTGGCCGAGCTGCATGGACTCGGCGAGGAACATGATGGAGGTCAGGGGCGAGCGCAGGTCGTGCGCCAGCTCCACGACGAGCTCTTGACCCTTCTGTCCCGCGAAGGGCGCGTGCCGTACCGCGTTGGATTTCGTGTTCATGCGGCGGGCTGCGGCTGGACTGCGGGTTCGGGCTCTTCAGCCGTCTCACGCTCCACGACCCAGGCGGCGTTGGTGCTGCGCTGCAGGCCGTGACGCTCCATCAACCGGTACAGGGTTGTACGGTCCACCCCGGCGATCCGGGCGGCCTTCGACATGTTGCCGCCGGCGCGGGAAAGCAGCCAGGTCAGATACTGCATCTCGAACTGCGCGATCACGCGCTCGCGCGCGACATGATAACTCTCCTCGAGCAGCGTCGAGATGAGTGACGCCGGGTTCGTGCTGGCGGTCGGGCGCGACTCCGCGGTAAGCGGGAGATCTTCCGGCCGGATGACGGATCCCGGCTCGGTGAGCACCGCGACGTGCTCGATCACGTTTTGCAACTCGCGCACGTTGCCCCGCCAGGGGTGCGTGCACAGGGTGCGGATCGCGCCGTCGGACAGCTTGGGGAACGTCTCGCCCTTGCGGCGGTGACGCACCCAGTAGGTCGAGAGGAAGTACTCGGCGAGCAGCGGAATGTCTTCGGGGCGTTCGCGCAGCGGCGGGACGTGAATCGGCACCACGCGCAGCCGGTAGTACAGGTCTTCGCGCATCGCCCCCGCCTGAACCGCCGCCTCCGGATCGCCGTTCGTAGCGGCGATGAACCGAACGTTGACCACGGCGTCGGTCGTCTCGCTGCCGACGCGCCGCACCACGCCGTCCTGAATGACGCGCAGCAGTTTGGCCTGAATCGGTTTGGACATTTCGACCAGCTCGTCCAGGAAGAGCGTGCCGCCGTTCGCGGTCTCGAGCAGGCCGGGTTTGTCGCGCACGGCGCCCGTAAAGGCGCCCTTGCGATGCCCGAACATCTCGGACTCGAGGAGCGGCTCGGGCAGCGCCGCGCAGTTGACCGCGACGAAGGGCCGGGTGGAGCGGCGGCTGTGCTGATGAATGAACTGGGCAATCATCTCCTTCCCCGAGCCGCTCTCCCCGGTGATGAACACCGAGGCGTCGGTCGGGGCCACGCGGCGCGCCAGCTCGATCGCCTTGCGGAATGCCAGCGAATTGCCGAGGAGCGTCGCCTTGTCGGCCGGCGCATCCTCTCCGTCGTCCTGCGTCTGCCGATCGCGGGTCTCCTGGCCGACGAGCACGGTGTGCGTCGCGCGGCCCATCGTGATTTGGAGGTGTTGAGCGGAAAACGGTTTCGGCAGGTAGTCCCACGCGCCCTGACGCAGTGCCTCGACGCTCGACTCGACGCTGGGGTTGCCCGTCATCACGATCACGATGGTGTCGGGATTCGTTGCGAGAGCGGCGCGCAGGATCGCGAGACCATCGACCTGCGACATGAACAGATCTGCGAGGACAACGTCGAAGGGGCGGCGCTTAACCATCTCCAGCGCGTCCTGCCCGCGCCCACAGACCGTCACGTCGTAGCCTTCGAGGCGAAGGACGCTGGCGCAGCTCTCGCGCAGCGTGTGCTCATCGTCTACGACCAGCGTGCGAATGCGCCCTTTGGTTTCGGGCCCGATCGCCAGCAGGGCGTTGAGGTTGCCCGGGTCGGCGTTGCTTCCGTTGTTCGATGGCAGCGGTGTCGACATGGTTAATCCTCCCGCAGCCCCCTACGCAGGGATCGGGCCAGACTGTCGCAAACCCGCAGCAGGGCCGGAATGATGAGGAAATACGGGCGTTTGCGGCTGCGTTCGTGGCCGCCCCGTCGCTGATCTTGCACCAACCTGCACCCAGGGCCGGAGGCGCCATGCACTGAATTGCGACATGCTCGACGTCGCCACACGGCGAGCCAGCGCGGTACCGGACTTGCTGTGAAGGCGCGCATGACATCGAAATACGTGCCGGTGCCGCGGATCCCGGACGCGCTTGCTCCGGTCGTACCGCGTCGCCGTGCGCCGGCTTTGGACGGCGAAGAACAGGGGACGGATTGGCGCCGGGTCGTCCAGGCGCTGTGGCACTTCAAGTGGGTCGTGATTCTCTTCTCGATTCTGGGAACGGCGGGCGGGATCGCCGCCGTGCGTGCGCTGAAACCCACGTACGTCGCGCAGGCCACCGTCTGGATCGACGTCCCCGACAACCGCCGCGAACCGGACCGCGCCGGCCCAATCCGGCCCGGGGGACTGCTTTCGTCGGATGCCTGGATCGATCTGCTGCGGTCGTACGTCGTGCTCGATCAGGTCGTGCGGGAGCAGCGCCTCTATCTGGAGCTCAAGTCGATCGACGACACCGCGCGCTTCGCGGTCTTCGGCGTCACCGACACGTTTCGGCCGGGCAAGTATGTCCTGAAGGTGGATGACGAGGGGCGTAGCTACGAGCTCGCGGTCGTCAAAGGCCCGACGCTCGAGCACGGCGTCGTAGGTGATTCGGTGGGCGCGAAGCTCGGCTTCCTGTGGGCTCCGACGGCCGCGCTGCTAGCGCCGGGCCGCACCATCGAATTCACGCTGGCCACGCCGCGCGACGCGGCGCTCCGCCTGGGGGAGCGACTCGACGTTCGCATGGACCCCAACGGGAACTTCCTGTCGGTCGCACTGCACGGCACGAGTCCGCGCCAGATCGCCAACATCGTCAATGCCACGGTCGCGCGGTTCGTGGAGGTCGCGGGCCAGTTGAAGCGCGAGAAACTCACGGAGCTGACGAAGATCCTCGAAGACCAGCGGCAATACGCGCAGCGCAGTCTCGACGAAGCGGAGGCGGCGTTCAAGACGTTCCGCATGCGCACGATCACGCTGCCCTCGGATCAGCCGGCGGGGGCCCGCAGCACCGGGGGGGTCGCCGAGAGCCGCGACCCCGTCGTCACCGACTTCTTCGAACGCCAATCCGAACGCGAACACCTGCGCCTGGACCGGGCTGCGATCCTGGGCGCGGTCGGGCAGGCCGGCGACTCGACCTTGCCGGTGGACGCGTTCGCCGCGATCGCCTCCGTGCAACATTCTCCTGAGTTGTCGAACGCCCTGAAGGAGTTGAGCGACAAGCAGGCGCAGCTCCGGATGCTTCGGTACCACTATTCGGACGAGTACCCGTTGGTGCAACGCCTCGTCGGGGAGATCGCCGAGCTGGAGCGGCGCACCATCCCGACTCTTTCGCAGGCACTCGTCGCGCAGCTCGCGGTGCGTGAGACGGAGCTGGGGCGCCAGGTCGACGCGGCATCGCGCGAGATCCGGCAGATCCCCGCACGCTCCGTGGACGAAGCCCGGCTGCGTCGCGCTGTACAGCTCGCGGAGGAGTCGTACAACACCGTGCAGGGGCGCTTCCTGGAGGCCAAATTGGCGGCCGAAGCCTCGAGCGTGCCCGACGTGCGCATTCTCGATCCGGCGATCGTCCCGCAGCGCCCCGTCAAGAACACCGCCCCGCGGCTCCTCCTCATGGGACTCGTCGCCGGGCTGGGTCTGGGCGTCGTGGGTGCGGTCGTCCTCGACCGCCTCGACCCCCGCGTGCGCTATCCGGAACAGGTGTCTCGTGACCTTGGGCTCCCGATCCTCGGGGCGGTGCCGCACCTCCGTCGGGATCAGGAGCCCGCGGAGGTCGTCGAGGCGTTGCGCGGCGTGTGCCTCAATCTCGTGCATGCGTACGGCGCCGCCGGTCCGCTCCTCGTGACCATCACGAGCCCCGGACCAGGCGACGGGAAGTCGTTTCTCGCGGCGAACCTCGCGCTCACATTCGCGGACGGCGGACACCGCACATTGTTGATCGACGGGGACATTCGTCGCGGCGTGCTCCACCGCCGTTTCAAATCCGCGCGACAGCCGGGCTTGACCGACTATCTCCGAGAAGAGGCGTCCCGCGACCAGGTGGTGCAGTCGACCGCGTACCCGTGTCTCTCGTTCATCGGCTGCGGAACGCGTTCACATCGGGCGCCGGAGCTGCTTGGCTCCCCGCCCATGAGCTCACTCATCTCGGCTGTGCGGTTGGACTACGACGTGATTCTGATCGACAGCCCGCCGCTCGGCGCGGGCGTCGATCCATTCATCCTGGGGACGGCGACGGGCCACGTCCTACTGGTCTTGCGCACGGGCTACAGCCATCGCGAGATGACGGAGGCAAAGCTCGAGGTGCTGGATCGGTTGCCGGTGCGGACGTTGGGCGCGGTGCTGAACGATGTACCGCGTGGGGGTGGGGCCGGTTACTACGCCTACTACTCCTACCATCTCCCCGGCTACGAGGCGGTAGACGAGGACACGGCCGCTCGCCCGCGGCTCATCTAGGGCTGACCGGGGCCGGTGCTCGGCGGCGTCGTCCCTTCGTCGTAGCGGCGGATCCAGCTCGACCCGGCCACCGCAGTGCCCCGCCGCAGCGCGGCGCTCGCGCGGACCAGCAGATCGGCGGGTTGAATCGGCGCGTACCCCACGTTGGTCACGGCTTCGTACCCGACCCGAACCTGCCGCAGCGGGAGGCGCGGCTGCGGAGACGCCGCGCTGTCGCGAATGGCACGCACCAATCGCTCGGCCAGGCGCACCGCCCCTTGAGGGTCCGTCGCAGGCGCGATCACGGCGAACTCCGTGGGACCCAGGCGCCCGACGACATCGGACAGACGCCCGGCGCTCTTGAGCGCCTGCACGGACCGGAGAATCGTTTGGGCTGCGGCGTCTCCCATGGCGACCGCGTCAGTCTCCAGGTCGAGAGCGAGCACCACGCAAGCCAGCGAGCCGTGCTCTCGGAACGCCTGGGAGCCAAGCTCCTGCGCCCGGCGCGCCATCCCCTGACGGTTGTATAGGCCGGTGGACGAGTCGAGGAGACCTTCGGCGCGCGCGCGGTCGGCGTCCAACTTGGCCCGCATCAGCGCGCGCAGCTTCAGGACCAGCTCCGTGCCGTCGGTCCCGCGGCCGAGACACTCCCAGGCGCCGGCGCGCAGGGCTTCGATGCGCTGCTCGCGCGTCGGCAGATGCGGCGTGGTCACGAGCAACGGCGTGCTCTTGGAGATCCGCGGATCCTCGCGCAGGGTGCGGCACAGCTCCAGCCCGCTCATGTCGGGCAGCACCGCCTCCATCACAATGACGTCGGGGTTCGTGGTCCGGGCGCGCGTGATCGCGTGCTGCCCCGTCGGCGTACGCAACACGGCGAAGCCGTTCGAGGCGAGCGCGTCCTCCATCGAGCCTGCACTGCCATCCGCTTGTCCGGCCACGAGCGCCAGCGGTAAGCCGGCGGATGGCCCCGAATCGGTCATGCGCGTTTCCTCCAGTCGCTCTTCTGTCGCAGGAATGAGGCCATCTCGGTTCACGCGAGTGACACGACGTGGCTGCCGCGGCGGCGCAACGCAATCGCGGGTGCGGCGCGACCACGTTTCCCGCGCCTCAGCGCGAGAACTCCTTGCGCTTGGCGTGCTTAGGGCATGCGCGCGGTACACCCGGACGCGAGGCCCCAAACTTGAAGTAGGGGCTGGCATGTGCGGCATCGTTGGCTACGTGGGCCCGCGCGACGCGGTGCCTATTCTGCTCGAAGGACTCGCCCGTCTCGAGTACCGCGGC
The DNA here is from genome assembly GCA_035318905.1 of Gemmatimonadales bacterium. Lineage (GTDB taxonomy): Bacteria > Gemmatimonadota > Gemmatimonadetes > Gemmatimonadales > GWC2-71-9 > 20CM-2-65-7. The sequence goes on from DATHDT010000209.1 coordinate 9,546, forward strand.
TACGACTCCGCCGGAGTCGCGCTGCAAAACGGGGCAGGGCTCCAGACCCGAAAGCTGGCAGGGCGCGTCCAGGCGCTCGCCGATCTCCTGTCGCGCGACCCGGTGCACGGCACATGCGGGATCGCGCACACCCGTTGGGCGACGCACGGCGGCCCGACCGATGGCAACGCGCACCCGCACACGGATTGCAAGGGTGAATTCGCGCTGGTGCACAACGGGATCGTCGAGAACGCCGACGTCCTGCGGCGCCGCCTCGAGCCCGCCGGCCACCGCTTCACTACCGAGACCGACACCGAGGTCATCGCCCATCTGATCGAGGACGCCGAGGGCGACACGCTCGAGGAGCGCGTCATCGCGGCGCTCGCCCCCGTCGAAGGCACGTACGGGCTCGCCGTGACGTGGGCCGCCGAGCCCGGCAAGATCGTCGTGGCGCGGCGTGGGTCACCGGTACTGTTGGGCGTGGGTGATGGCGAGCACTTCGTGGCCTCGGACGCGAGCGCGGTCCTCGGGCATACGCGATCGGTCGTGTATCTGCAGGACGGCGACATCGCGGTGCTGACTGCCGACGGGTACCGCGTCCTCGACCGCGACGCCGTCGAGCAGGAACGCGCCGTGGACGCCATCGAATGGGACCTCGAAGCGCTCGCGCTCGGCCCCTATCCGCATTTCATGTTGAAGGAGATCTGCGAGCAGACCGAGACGGTGCGCAACACGCTGCGCGGCCGCCTCCTGCCCGGCGAAGGGTTCGCGCGACTCAACGGCCTCAATCTCTCGCCCGGCCAGTGCATGCGGATCCGCCGCATCCTGATCGTCGCGTGCGGGACCTCATGGCACTCGGGGCTGGTCGGCGGCTACGCGCTCGAAGAGCTGGCGGGCATTCCGGTCGACGTCGAGTACGCGTCGGAGTACCGCTATCGCCGGCAGCTGCGCATTCCCGGCACGCTCACCATCGCCATCTCGCAGTCGGGCGAGACCGCCGACACCCTCGAGGCGCTGCGCGCCGCCCGCGCCAGCGGCTCGGCCGTCGTGGGCGTGGTGAACGTCGTCGGTAGTACGATCGCGCGCGAAGCCGACGGCGGGATCTACCTGCACGCCGGACCCGAGATCGGGGTGGCTTCGACGAAAGCGTTCACGTCGCAGGTCGTCGCGTTGCTGGTGCTCGGCCTCTACCTGGCACGCCAGCGCGGGGTGATGGCCGTCGACGAAGGACGCCGTCTCGTCGCCGAGTTCGAGCGACTGCCGGAGCTGGTATCGCGGGCGCTCGAGCTGGAGCCACAGGTGAAGGAGGTCGCGGCAGAGTACGCCGGCGCCGGCAATGCGCTCTACCTGGGCCGCGGGGTCAACTATCCCGTCGCCCTCGAGGGGGCGCTCAAGCTCAAGGAGATCTCTTACATCCATGCCGAGGGGTATCCCGCGGCCGAGATGAAGCACGGACCGATTGCGCTGATCGACGAGAACATGCCGGTCGTCTGCATCGCGCCTCACGACCACGTCTACCCGAAGATCGTCTCGAACATGCAGGAGGTGCGCGCGCGCGGTGGCCGCATCATCGCCATCACGAGCGAGGGGAACGGCGATCTCAGTGCGCTGGTCGAGCACCAGCTCCGTGTCCCCGCGTGCGATCCGTTGTTGTCGCCGGTGCTCACGGTCATTCCGCTGCAGCTCCTGGCCTATCACATCGCCGTGCAACGGGGGTGCGACGTCGATCGCCCCCGCAACCTGGCGAAGAGCGTCACCGTGGAGTGATGACCATGACCCGATCGATCCGAAGCCTCGTCCTCGCCGCGCTGCTGAGTCTCCCGGGCGCGGCCCTCGCCCAGAGCGCCCCCCCCCGCTCGCCCGAGCCATTTCGAGTCGGCGACCGGATTCTGCTCGTCGTGGAGGGCGACTCGACCCTCTCCGACACCTTCACGGTCGTCCCGGGGCCGGCCATCGAGCTGCCGGTGATCGGCGCGGTTTCGCTCGCGGGTGTGCCGCGGACCGGCGTCGAGGCGCACCTGGCGCGCGAGCTGGGGCGCTACCTCAAGAATGCCGTCGTGCATGCCCGCGCCTTGATCCGCCTGTCGATCCTCGGCTCAGTCGCGCGGCCGGGGTTCTACGCGGTGCCCACCGACCTCGTCCTCGCCGACGCGCTGATGGTGGCGGGCGGACCGACCCAGGACGCACGGGCCGACAAGCTGCGCATCCATCGTGGGGGCGGAGTGGTCTGGGGCGGCCCCAAACTGCAGGCGGAAATCGCCCGGGGCGCAACGCTCGAGGAGCTGGGTTTACGGGCCGGCGATCGCGTCGAAGTGCCCAAGGGCCGCGACGCCGAGTCGACGGTCCGGATCATCGGCGCGCTCGTGACGATTCC